>NZ_OZ217346.1:0-185000 GCF_965111735.1 Streptococcus mitis | reverse complement strand
ACACCTCACTGCTTAGACAGACACTTCCAATCGTCTGCTTTAGTTAGCCTACTGCGTCCCTCCATCACTACATACTCTAGTACAGGAATATCAACCTGTTGTCCATCGGATACACCTTTCGGTCTCTCCTTAGGTCCCGACTAACCCAGGGCGGACGAGCCTTCCCCTGGAAACCTTAGTCTTACGGTGGACAGGATTCTCACCTGTCTTTCGCTACTCATACCGGCATTCTCACTTCTATGCGTTCCAGCGCTCCTCACGGTACACCTTCATCACACATAGAACGCTCTCCTACCATACCTATAAAGGTATCCACAGCTTCGGTAAATTGTTTTAGCCCCGGTACATTTTCGGCGCAGGGTCACTCGACTAGTGAGCTATTACGCACTCTTTGAATGAATAGCTGCTTCTAAGCTAACATCCTAGTTGTCTGTGCAACCCCACATCCTTTTCCACTTAACAATTATTTTGGGACCTTAGCTGGTGGTCTGGGCTGTTTCCCTTTCGACTACGGATCTTAGCACTCGCAGTCTGACTGCCGACCATAATTCATTGGCATTCGGAGTTTATCTGAGATTGGTAATCCGGGATGGACCCCTCACCCAAACAGTGCTCTACCTCCAAGAATCTTTATGTCGACGCTAGCCCTAAAGCTATTTCGGAGAGAACCAGCTATCTCCAAGTTCGTTTGGAATTTCTCCGCTACCCACAAGTCATCCAAGCACTTTTCAACGTGCCCTGGTTCGGTCCTCCAGTGCGTCTTACCGCACCTTCAACCTGCTCATGGGTAGGTCACATGGTTTCGGGTCTACGTCATGATACTAAGGCGCCCTATTCAGACTCGGTTTCCCTACGGCTCCGTCTCTTCAACTTAACCTCGCATCATAACGTAACTCGCCGGTTCATTCTACAAAAGGCACGCTCTCACCCATTAACGGGCTCGAACTTGTTGTAGGCACACGGTTTCAGGTTCTATTTCACTCCCCTCCCGGGGTGCTTTTCACCTTTCCCTCACGGTACTGGTTCACTATCGGTCACTAGGGAGTATTTAGGGTTGGGAGATGGTCCTCCCAGATTCCGACGGGATTTCACGTGTCCCGCCGTACTCAGGATACTGCTAGGTACAAAGACTATTTTAAATACGAGGCTATCACTCTCTTTGGCTGATCTTCCCAAATCATTCTTCTATAATCTTTGAGTCCACATTGCAGTCCTACAACCCCGAAGAGTAAACTCTTCGGTTTGCCCTCCTGCCGTTTCGCTCGCCGCTACTAAGGCAATCGCTTTTGCTTTCTCTTCCTGCAGCTACTTAGATGTTTCAGTTCACTGCGTCTTCCTCCTCACATCCTTAACAGATGCGGGTAACAGGTAGTACCTGTTGGGTTCCCCCATTCGGAAATCCCTGGATCATCGCTTACTTACAGCTACCCAAGGCATATCGTCGTTTGTCACGTCCTTCTTCGGCTCCTAGTGCCAAGGCATCCACCGTGCGCCCTTATTAACTTAACCTTATTTTCTGACCTTTCAGTCATAAACTCTTATTAATACTACAGCGTTTTCGGTTTATTTTCTTGTTACTATTTGATATAGATATTCAATTTTCAATGTGCATTACTTGGTGATCTCTCACCAATGGAGCCTAGCGGGATCGAACCGCTGACCTCCTGCGTGCAAAGCAGGCGCTCTCCCAGCTGAGCTAAGGCCCCACAAGACCTCTCAAGACTAAACAAGACCAATGCGCAGTTCCTTATCCTTAGAAAGGAGGTGATCCAGCCGCACCTTCCGATACGGCTACCTTGTTACGACTTCACCCCAATCATCTATCCCACCTTAGGCGGCTGGCTCCTTACGGTTACCTCACCGACTTCGGGTGTTACAAACTCTCGTGGTGTGACGGGCGGTGTGTACAAGGCCCGGGAACGTATTCACCGCGGCGTGCTGATCCGCGATTACTAGCGATTCCGACTTCATGTAGGCGAGTTGCAGCCTACAATCCGAACTGAGACTGGCTTTAAGGGATTAGCTTGCCGTCACCGGCTTGCGACTCGTTGTACCAGCCATTGTAGCACGTGTGTAGCCCAGGTCATAAGGGGCATGATGATTTGACGTCATCCCCACCTTCCTCCGGTTTATTACCGGCAGTCTCGCTAGAGTGCCCAACTGAATGATGGCAACTAACAATAGGGGTTGCGCTCGTTGCGGGACTTAACCCAACATCTCACGACACGAGCTGACGACAACCATGCACCACCTGTCACCTCTGTCCCGAAGGAAAACTCTATCTCTAGAGCGGTCAGAGGGATGTCAAGACCTGGTAAGGTTCTTCGCGTTGCTTCGAATTAAACCACATGCTCCACCGCTTGTGCGGGCCCCCGTCAATTCCTTTGAGTTTCAACCTTGCGGTCGTACTCCCCAGGCGGAGTGCTTAATGCGTTAGCTGCGGCACTAAACCCCGGAAAGGGTCTAACACCTAGCACTCATCGTTTACGGCGTGGACTACCAGGGTATCTAATCCTGTTTGCTCCCCACGCTTTCGAGCCTCAGCGTCAGTTACAAGCCAGAGAGCCGCTTTCGCCACCGGTGTTCCTCCATATATCTACGCATTTCACCGCTACACATGGAATTCCACTCTCCCCTCTTGCACTCAAGTTAAACAGTTTCCAAAGCGTACTATGGTTAAGCCACAGCCTTTAACTTCAGACTTATCTAACCGCCTGCGCTCGCTTTACGCCCAATAAATCCGGACAACGCTCGGGACCTACGTATTACCGCGGCTGCTGGCACGTAGTTAGCCGTCCCTTTCTGGTAAGATACCGTCACAGTGTGAACTTTCCACTCTCACACTCGTTCTTCTCTTACAACAGAGCTTTACGATCCGAAAACCTTCTTCACTCACGCGGCGTTGCTCGGTCAGACTTCCGTCCATTGCCGAAGATTCCCTACTGCTGCCTCCCGTAGGAGTCTGGGCCGTGTCTCAGTCCCAGTGTGGCCGATCACCCTCTCAGGTCGGCTATGTATCGTCGCCTTGGTGAGCCGTTACCCCACCAACTAGCTAATACAACGCAGGTCCATCTGGTAGTGATGCAATTGCACCTTTTAAGCAAATGTCATGCAACATCTACTGTTATGCGGTATTAGCTATCGTTTCCAATAGTTATCCCCCACTACCAGGCAGGTTACCTACGCGTTACTCACCCGTTCGCAACTCATCCGGAGAAGCAAGCTCCTCCTTCAGCGTTCTACTTGCATGTATTAGGCACGCCGCCAGCGTTCGTCCTGAGCCAGGATCAAACTCTCATTAAAAGTTTGAGTTCTCACTCATTTCTGTCACTGACAGATTTATTGTTTTTTTCATTGTTCAGTACTACAACCTTAGTTGTAGTGCCCTGCACATTGGTTCGTCTTGTTCAGTTTTCAAAGGTCTTTGTCACTCGCTTCTCTCAAGCGACAACTATATTAGTATATCACAGGCACTTTCGCTTGTCAACACTTTTTTGAAACTTTTTTGAACTTTTTTCATCAAGTGTGCCATCCGCAACATACCATAGTCCGTACGGGATTCGAACCCGTGTTACCGCCGTGAAAAGGCGGTGTCTTAACCCCTTGACCAACGGACCAGAGTTGTTTTCAACTCTTACTATTATACAGACTTTTTCAGACTTGTCAACAACTTTTTCTGTTTTTTTCAAATTAAGTAAAAAGAGCCAGAATTATACTGACTCTTCTATTGATTGTTAAACTTAGAAGCACGTTCTTCTCCCCACCAATATGGGATTAGTTCTGCGACTTTCACCGTCTTTCTTGTATCGTAATCCATCATGAATTCTGCATCTTTATTTTCAGCGTTCAACTCTAAGAGGAACTCTCTGCAAGCGCCACAAGGCATACCCGAACTTCCACCATAAGGTGATTTGTCTCGAAAAGCTAAGACTTTTTTAACTTTAGTTTGTCTCGAGAATTGGTACATATTGAAGAGTGCCGCCCGTTCTGCGCAGAGATGGAAAACACCACAGGTTCCCTCCATACAGAATCCTGTAAATATTTGCCCATCTTCTGCTTCTACTGCGGCAACGACATGATTAGCATAAACAAAATCAGATACTTCATGTGGATTATACAATTTCTGTGCTTCTTCGTACATCTTTTCCCAGATGTCCATTGTTACATCCTCCTTATTTAGAGATTTCCTTTAACATATTTTCGATATGCTGTATTGATTTTTCACGTCCAAGCAAGAAAATTGTATCTGGCAATTCTGGCCCATGCATTTCACCTGAAACTGCGATACGAATAGGCATGAAAAGATTTTTTCCTTTAATACCTGTTTCTTTTTGAACAGCTTTGATTTGTGGGAAGATATTCTCTGTTACAAATTCATCATCTGTCATCGCTTCAAGTTTTGCTTTGAAGGCTTCAAGAACTGTTGGGACTGTTTCCCCCGCCATGACTTCGCGCTCTGCTTCGGTCAATTCTGGGAAATCTGAGAAGAAGAGATCTGTCAATGGAATAATTTCATCTACTGATTTCATTTGTGGTTTATAGAGCTCAACTAGTTTTTCAGCTTTGTCAGTTAAACGTCCTGCTTCCTCTAAGAATGGTTTTGCCATTTCAAAGATCGTTTCTAGGTCTGCATTCTTGATATAATCATTGCTCATCCAGTCGAGTTTTTTCTGGTCAAAGGCTGCTGGAGACTTGCTGAGGCGGTTTTCATCGAAAAGTTTAATCAATTCTTCACGAGAGAAAATCTCATCTTCGCCACCTGGGTTCCAACCAAGAAGAGCAATAAAGTTAAAGACCGCTTCTGGTAAATAACCTTTTTTACGGTAGTCTTCGATAAACTGAAGGGTGTTGGTATCACGTTTAGATAACTTCTTACCAGTCTCAGAGTTGATAATCAAGGTCATGTGACCGAACTCTGGAGCTTCCCAACCAAGTGCTTCATAAACCATGAGCTGTTTTGGTGTATTAGCAATGTGGTCATCTCCACGGATTACATGAGAGATTTGCATGTCGTGGTCATCGATGACAACGGCAAAGTTGTAAGTTGGGTAACCGTCTTTCTTTTGGATAACCCAGTCACCACCGATATTGCCACCTTCAAATTCGATATCACCTTTGACCATATCATGCCACTTGTAGATACCTGACTCATTGACAGCTAAACGAACAGTTGGAATGATCCCTGCTGCTTCACGTTCTGCGATGTAAGCTGCTTTTTCTTCTTCACTCATACCAAGGTATTCGTTGATATATCGAGGTGTTTCACCAGCAGCTTCTTGGCGTTCGCGTTCAGCTGCCAACTCTTCTTCTGTAACATAAGATTTGTAGGCTTTTCCTTCAGCTAGTAATTGGTCGATGTATTTTTGATACAAGTCCAAACGCTCAGACTGGCGGTAGTTTTCATGTGTTTCTGGACTTTCATCCCAATCCATACCCAGCCAACGAAGGTTTTCAAGCTGTGAACGTTCACCGTCCTCAACATGGCGTTTACGATCAGTATCTTCGATACGGATAATAAAAGTTCCACCGTGATGACGTGCGTAAAGGTAGTTGAACAATGCTGTACGGGCATTTCCGATGTGTAGTAGTCCTGTTGGACTTGGTGCGTAACGTACGCGAATATCTTTTGACATAGTTTCTCCTATAAAGTCTTTAGGCGTCTGCCTTTTTGCTCTCTATATTATATCACAAGTCTTGGCTGAGTCCAATTTCTATGGATAAAGAGAGTAAAAAGAGTGGACAAACCACTCTTTTCTTCTATTATAGACGTGCGTTAAGTTCTTTGCTCAATTCTTCAAATCCTGGTTTTCCAAGAAGGGCAAACATGTTACGTTTATAAGCTTCAACACCTGGTTGGTCAAATGGGTTGATAGCATTCAAGTAACCTGAAAGGGCGATAGCCAATTCGAAGAAGTAGATAGTGTAGCCAAGAGTGAAAGCGTCTTGCTCTGGAAGAGTCACGTACATGTTTGGTACATCACCATCAGTGTGAGCAAGAAGAACACCGTCAGTTGCTTTTTTGTTTACAAAGTCAACGTCTTTTCCTTGAAGGTAACCAAGACCGTCAAGATCTTCTTCCAAGCTAGGAATAATCACGTTTTTACGTGGTTTGTCAACACGAACAACTGTTTCAAACATGATACGAGTTCCCTCTTGGATAAATTGACCAAGTGAGTGCAAGTCAGTTGAGAAGTTGGCTGAAGTTGGGTAGATACCTTTTTGGTCTTTCCCTTCTGATTCACCAGCCAATTGTTTCCACCATTCTGAGAAGTATTGAAGTGATGGCTCATAGTTTACCAAGATTTCAGTTGCATAGCCTTTACGGTAAAGGATGTTACGAACTGCTGCGTATTGGTAAGCTTCGTTTTCAGAGATTTTATCTGAAGTGTAATCTTTACGAGCTGCGTTAGCACCTTCCATAAGGGCTTTGATGTCAGCTCCTGATGCTGCGATTGGAAGCAAACCAACTGCTGTCAATACTGAGAAGCGTCCACCGATGTCATCTGGAACAACAAATGTTTCCCAACCGTTAGCGTCTGCTTCAACCTTAACAGCACCTTTTTGGCGGTCAGTTGTTGCATAGATACGTTTGTTTGCTTCTTCTTGACCGTATTTCTTAACCAAAAGTTCTTTGAAGACACGGAAAGCGATAGCTGGTTCAGTTGTTGTACCTGATTTAGAAATCACGTTTACTGAGAAGTCTTTGTCAGCTACATACTCTACCAAGTCAGCAAGGTAAGTAGATGAGATTGAGTTTCCTGCGTAAAGGATTTGCGGAGCCTTACGTTCTTCTTTTGTTTGCAAGTTAGCAAAGTGGTGGTTCAAGAAGTCGATTGCTGCTTTAGCACCAAGATAAGATCCACCGATACCAATCACAACCAAAACATCGCTGTCTGATTTGATTTGCTCAGCAGCTTTCAAGATGCGGTCAAATTCTTCGCGGTCATAGTTTTCAGGAAGGTCCAACCATCCCAAGAAGTCGCTACCAGCACCAGTTCCTTTACGGATCAATTTATCTGCTGCTGTTACTTGTGATTGCATGTATTCCACTTCATGTGGTGCAACAAATTTGTCTAAAACTTTTGAATAATCAAATTTAATATGTGACATGTTATTCCTCCAATATTTCTTCTTTTCTATCATAACGCTTACCTTCGTTTTTTTCAAGTTTTTTTGTCGAATTTCTCCATTTTTTATCAGAATTCAAACGTTTGCGTAAAAATCCCACATTCCAAAAATTTTGAAAAAATAAAATAAAGAACGACCAGATGTCCCAGTCGTTACAGTTCATTCAATAAATACTCAAATAATTCTAAATTGCCATCTTCTTCATTAACCAGAAACTCTGGATGCCACTGCAAACCGATAATGCGGTGCTCGTCGATAGACTCAATCGCTTCAATAGTTTGGTCTCTTGGATCAATAGCAGTTACACGGAAATTAGGTGCCAAATCTTTAATACTTTGACGATGGACGGAGTTGACTTGACTTTCTTTTCCAAATAGCTTAGCCACCACGCTTCCTTCTACTGTCTCAATAGAATGAGATGTTCCGAAAGGCAGGCCTTGCCAGTGACCTTCGATTTCTTGATTGAGCGTTCCACCAAAGGCAACATTGACAAGTTGAACACCGCGACAGATTGCCATAATTGGTTTATTCTGACGAAGCGCTTCTTTCAAGAGTGCCAATTCAAACTCATCGCGGACTAGATTGTAATCATCGCTCTCGATGGTCTTTTTCTCTCCATAAAACTGAGGATGAACATTTTGGCCTCCTGTCAAAATGAGTTTGTCAATCATTTCCACATAATCGCGTACAACTGACTCATCACCAATAGGAATGACTAAAGGGAGACCACCGACTTGACGAATGCTCTCTGCGAATCTACAAGATACAGATGAATGAATGTTTTTACCTTCTGCGTCTACGGGACATAGATTTGCAGCAACTCCTACAACCGTTCTAGCCATGATGTCTCTCCTTTCGAATATTAACGATAGTCCTATCATATCACTCAAAACACCTTTCGTCTAATATGTTTTTTTTAAGTCCGTGATAAATATTTTTTATGAACAAGAAAAAGCTGCCCAAGGGGACAACTTTTTTCTTATTCAAAAACAAATTGATTGTGATAGAGTTCTGAGTAGAAGCCACCTAGTTTCAAAAGTTCATAGTGGTTACCGCGTTCAATGACTTCTCCATCTTTAAGGACAATAATCTGGTCTGCATTGAGGATGGTCTTCAAACGGTGGGCAATGACGAAACTAGTTCTGCCTGCTACAACCGCCTCCATGGCATGCTGAATCTTGCTTTCTGTCACCGTATCTACGTTTGAAGTTGCTTCATCTAGAATGAGAACTTCTGGATCTGTCATCAGGGTTCGAGCGATAGAAATCAATTGCTTTTGTCCTGTCGAGAAGATGCTTTGATCATCATCGATAAGGGTATCGTATTTGTCAGGTAAGCTTTCGATATAGTCGTGAATGTGGGTTGCCTTGGCTGCTGCCTCAACCATTTCTTGACTAGCATCTGGCACACCGAAACGGATATTGTCTCGAATCGTTCCGCTAAACAAGACCGAATCTTGCAAGACAATCCCCACCTTGCTTCTTAGACTATCTAAATCATAGTCACGAATGTCTTTGCCGTCAAAATAAATACCACCAGCATCAACATCATAAAAGCGATTGATGAGGTTCATAATAGTCGTTTTCCCTGACCCTGTCGGCCCAACAACCGCTGTCATCTGGCCTTTCGGAGCGGAAATGCTGACATCTTTCAAAATAGGTTTATCAGGCAAGTATGAAAAATCAATATGACTAATTTCAACACCTTCTTGCAACTTAGTGAAGATTGGAGCCTTTTCAGGTCGGATTTCTTCCTCTGCATCAAACATTTCCTGAATCCGTTCAGCCCCAGTAAAGGCTAACTGAAGGCTTCCCCAACTAGCTGCAACTTGGATAATAGGCTGGTAGTACTGCTGTGAAAATTGGGCAAACATAACAATCAAACCTAAGGCTGTACTTGTTTCAATAGTCTTATCGTTTAATAGAATAGCTGAACCAGCAAAGATGACGACGGCTGTATTAACCAGACTCATGCCATTCATGACAGGGAAGAGAATTCCTGAGAACATTCTTCCTTTAAAGGTTGCCTTGCGCACGCGCTCATTTTGCTCAAGAAATCCTGCCATCATATCCTTTTGAATACCTTGCACAATCACGGCTTTTTGACCTGAGATACTTTCATCCATATAGGCATTGAGCTTCCCTACCTCTTTCTGCTGGAGGTTGGTATATTTCCGTGCCATTTTCACGATAAAAATCAGCATGAGAAAGGCCACTGGTGTACTGGCAATAGTGATGAGGGCCAGCGTCACATTTCTCGAAAACATGACAAGAATCAGACCAATGTATAGAACGATGTTGCTCATGACCTGAATCAAGCTTTCGTTAAAAGCTTGGAGGATATTATCCAAATCACTGGTAAAACGAGACAGGATATCGCCATCTTGTCGGCGGTCAAAGAAAGAAACAGTCAACCGAGCAAGCTTGCCAAAGAGGCCTTTGCGCATCTCGTTGGTCGATTCTGCAATCACGCGCGTCATGAGACACATGTATATCACACTGGAGATAAAGAGAACCAAAACTAGCAGACCAAGATTGACCATGATTCCTGATAGGCTTTGCCAAACAAGTTCTGGATTGCCATTTTGATAAGCTTGAACTAAATTAGCTAACTCTGTTACCGCTTGTCCAGAAAATACCGGAAAGAGGGCTTGGGCAAGAGTCGCCAGAACAATCATCAGGATAACAACTACAAATGATAGCTTATAGACTTTAAAATAATTCCAAAAAAATTGAACTGTCTTCATTTTACTCCTCCTTTCCTTTCTGTGTTTCGTAGATTTCACGGTAAACGGAATTGTTGGCAACCAAGTCTGCATGCGTACCTTGACCAATCAATCGTCCTTGATCTAGAACCAAGATTTTATCTGCATGAACAACCGAGCTAATCTTTTGAGCGATGATAATGGTTGTCGTTCCCTTCAAGTCCTTATTCAAGGCTTCCTGAACCAGGCGCTCTGACTTGGCATCCAAGGCTGAGGTCGAATCGTCAAAAATCAGAATACGTGGATTGCTGACAATTCCACGGGCAATCGACATCCTTTGTTTTTGCCCACCTGAAAAGTTGGTTCCCCTTTCTTCAACTGGACTTTCAAAGGTTTTCTCCATACGATGAATGAATTCACTGGCTTGAGCAATATTGGCTGCGCGCTCCATTTCAAATAAAGTAGCATCTCCCTTACCCTGTCTCAAGTTATCTGCAATCGTTCCACTAAAGAGAATGGCACGTTGGAGAACGATAGAAACTGTTTTACGCAGGGTTCCTTCACTCACTTCTCGAATATCCTTGCCTCCAATTTTGATAGCACCCTCCTGTGGGTCAAAGAGACGTGGAATCAATTGAGCCAAGGTTGATTTTCCTGCACCAGTCGCTCCAACGACACCAACCATTTGTCCAGGTTCGACAGTAAAGCTCACATCTTTCAACATCGGTTCCTTATCCATTGGATAGGTAAAGGTCACATTTTCAAAGCTAAGACTTCCGACCAAGTCTTCATCTGGGACATCCTTGAAGGTCATGGCTGGCTCTGCGTCAAGAATTTCTCGAATACGACGCATAGAAATCATAGCACGACTGACAGAATTTCCCAAAAATCCAACCATAATAATAGTAAAGATAATCTGGCTTAGGTAATTAACAAAGGAAGCAATGGAGCCAACAACCGATGGATCCGATTGAACCATCCCTGCAACTAGCCAAATAGAGAGGAAAACCGCCCCATAACCGACCAACATCATGACAGGTTCCACTACTGAAAAGGCATATCCGATGTAAAGGTTTTGACCGAGAAGCTCGTCTGAAACCTCCGTAAACTTAGCAAACTGCTCTTTTTCTTGGACAAAGGACTTGACCACACGAACACCGCGTAGATTTTCCTTGGCAATGGCATTGATGCGCTCAAGAAGTGTTTGAAACTTGGCAAAACGAGGCCCCATCATTCCCATCATGACAGCTGTCAAGCCAAAAATCAAGATTACCATTAGAACAATCACCCACCACAGAGAGGGTAAGGTTTGAACCGCCAGGATAAACGAACCGATGAACAAAAGGGGAAGTCTGAAAAGAATTTGGAAGGTCATCATGACGACGTTCTGAATCTGGTTGATATCATTTGTCATGCGAACGACTAGATTTCCCGCATTAAATTGTTCAATATTGGCATAAGAAAAGGTTTGGATTTTACGGAAGGCATCCTCCCGAAGGTCAGATGAAACTCCTTGGGCAATATAGGCTGCGAGGACAACATTGAGCCCACCAGCAACCAAACCGAGCAGGGCCACACCAATCAACCAAGCCCCGATACTATAAATAGCTTCATAGTTCCCAGCAAGGAGGGCATCTAACACTTCCTGCAGATAACGCGGCTGCAGAAGTGAACTAGCAACCATCAAGCCTGTCATCAGGAGCGAAGCCAAGGCCTGCCACTTATAGGTTTTTATTTTCTGAATCAGCATACTTTCTCCTTAAAAAATAGACAAAAGGGAGCGACAATGTGTCAGCTCCTTCTCATTCTGTTTGTGTGATGTTATTCTAGCAAAAAAGTGGGAACTTGTCAAAGAAGTCTCCTTGATATAGCTATAATGACTGGCAAGTCTTGACTTTATAATTTTTGTTTTAACTCGACCAAGACATTCATAGCCTGCATGGGTGTCATGTTATAAACATCTAGTTTAGACAATTCTGCTAGGACAGGATGTTCTTCAGTCGTATCAAAGAGTGAAATCTGTTCAGTGACGGCACTTGTTTGTCTCATGGGAGCAGGACTTTCTGTTCCTTGACTCTCTAGCTGAGTCAAAATCTTATCCGCCCTTGCTAAAAGGTCTGCTGGCAAGCCAGCAATCTTGGCAACATGGATACCGTAGGATTTATCAGCTGGTCCTGGTTCAATCTTGTGAAGGAAGGTGACCTGCCCATCCTGCTCCAAGGTTGCCACGTGGACATTGACCAAGTGTTGTAAACTAGACTCCAGACTAGTCAACTCATGGTAGTGGGTCGCAAAGAGGGTCTTAGCTCCGATGTGCTCATGGATGTATTCGATGATGGACTGAGCAAGAGCCATCCCGTCATAAGTTGCAGTTCCCCGTCCCAATTCATCAAAGAGAATGAGAGAGTCCTTGGTCGCATGCGAAATGGCATTGTTAGCCTCCATCATCTCTACCATGAAGGTTGATTGACCTGAAACCAAGTCATCTGCTGCTCCGATACGGGTAAAAATCGCATCAAAAATCGGTAAATGGGCGCTTTCTGCTGGCACATAAGACCCCATCTGGGCCATAACCGACGTCATGGCTAACTGACGCATATAGGTTGACTTTCCGCTCATGTTGGGCCCTGTAATCAGTTGAATACTGGTATCTTCTGCCATCTGAATCGTATTTGGAATATAGGTCTGAGCCCCCATAACCTTTTCA
This sequence comes from Streptococcus mitis, assembly GCF_965111735.1. Classification (GTDB taxonomy): domain Bacteria; phylum Bacillota; class Bacilli; order Lactobacillales; family Streptococcaceae; genus Streptococcus; species Streptococcus mitis_DR. The sequence goes on along the minus strand of NZ_OZ217346.1, from coordinate 172,461 downwards.
ACGACAGCATGGCGCCCTTTCTGGATATCGATTTGTGAGTCGTCGCCAAACTCAGGTCGAATCAAATGCTGGGTTTCGGCCACAACCGCCAGACTTTGCAAGACATCAACTGTCGCAATTCCTTGGGCTAGAGCCTGCAAACGCTGGATGTACTTGCTGACCTCTTCACGAATGCGCATAAAGATTTCGTACTCTAGGTTGGCTGACTTCTCACGCGCCTCCAGCATATCCCCCTCGATACGGGCTAATTCCTCAGTTCCAAAGCGTTCTGAGTTTTTCAGCGTTGCCTTGCGGAAAAAGTGAGCAGGCACATTTCCCAGTTGAGAATTGGTCACATGGAAATAGTAGCCATCCTTTTTATTGTAGTCAATCTTAAGCGTGCTGATACCAGAGTTTTCGCGTTCCTTAGCCTCAATCTCAGCAATCCAACCAGTCCCTTCTCTGAGCACACGACGGTACTTGTCTAAGGTCTCATCAAATCCAGTGCGGATAATGCCACCTTCCGTAATCACATGAGGAGCTTCAGGAGCAATCGCTGCGCTAATCAAACTCTCTAACTCAGGGATTCCATCCAATTGTTCGATGAGATAAGCTAGAGCAGGTTGCTCCATCCCTTCTAAAATCGCACGAATCCGTGGCACACTAGACAAGGTAGTCGCCAGCTGCAGGAGATCCTTAGGATTGGTTTTTCCAAAAGAAACCCGACTAGCCAAACGTTCGATGTCATAAACACCCTTGAGACTGTCTGTCAAATCACTACGCTCAAAGAAATGGTCGAGAAAGACCTGCACCACTTCTTGACGTTGGATGATTCGTTCCTTATCAATCAAGGGGCGATGAATCCAAGAACGCAAGAGACGCATGCCCATAGCCGTCTTGGTTTCATCCAAAAGCCAGAAAAGACTGCCTTGCTTCTTGCCTGAACGGGCATTCTCAACCAAATCCAGACTAGCCTTGGTCGCATAATCCATCTGCAAGAAATCCTTGATTTCATAGCGGATAACAGGTTTGAGGTGGTTCAATTCCCTCATCTGAGTCCGATGAACATATTGGAGCAATTTACTAGATGCCGCTTGCTCCACAGCTGCCAGTCGTGAATCCAGTAAATGAAGGTCTTCAAAGCCTTCTTTTTCATAGGAAAGTACCAGATTCATCTGACGACTAAGGATTTGTTCTTCTTCCTCAGATAAGTCATAGCCCAGCACCACTTCTCGCGCCTTGAGATTACGGATTTCCCCACAAACCAGCGTGAAATCCAAAAGACCTGTCACATAAAAATCACCCGTCACTAGGTCCATATAAGAGAGGCCAAATTGACTGCCATCACGGTCTATGGCAACCAAGAAATTGTTCTGACTGTCCGGCTTACTACTGTCGACCACTGTCCCTGGCGTAATGACCTGAACAACCTCTCGTTTCACAACTCCAACAGCTTGTTTAGGATCTTCCATCTGCTCTGCGATAGCTACCTTATAGCCCTGCTCAATCAAGACATCGATATACTGTTGTGCAGAATGATAGGGAACACCCGCCATAGGAATCGGATTGTCGGCATTCTTGTTACGACTCGTTAAGGAAATTTCCAGAATCTGCGCAGCATTGACCGCATCCTCATAAAATAATTCATAAAAATCACCCATCCGAAAGAGCAAAAAAGCATCTGGATATTGCTTTTTAATATCCACATACTGTTGCATGCCGGGTGATAGCTTTTCTGTCGCCATTTTCCGTCTCTCCTTGTCAAAAATAAGTCTTGAGAGCAACTCCCAAGACCTTACTTATCTTTCATCAAATCTAGCAAACGATCTTCCATGAGTTTGGCAACGTGCTGGTCTCGACAAATGACCAATAAGGTATTGGCACCAGCAACTGTTCCTAAAATCCATTCATCCTTGTTTGCATCTACAATATTTGCCAAAACAGAGGCTTCTCCCAATTTGGTATGAAGTACCAAGGTAAACTCTGCTCTTGCAACACCTTCTAAATGATGAGACAAAAATTCCACCAAATCAATCTTTTCTGTCTCATTTGCTAGTACATAATACACCATATCATTTTTCTTGACCTTGGTCAAGCCGATTTCGCGCAAATCACGAGACAAGGTTGTCTGTGTCACAAAGACATTGTGTGCCTCCAACCGATCTTGAATTTCTTTTTGTGTACTTAATTTCTCCTCAGTAATCATTTTTTTTATTAACTGATGACGATCTCTTTTTCTCATAAAATCCTCTTATATGCATATTTATAACTAATTTTATAACTATATTATACCAAAAAAATAGGAGATTTCAAAAATTTTTTCTTCTTTCTTTAAAATTGTGATAAAATAGTAGAAAAGTCCAAAAAGGAGCTCTTAATGAATACAAAAGAATTGATTGCTAGCGAGTTGGCTAGCATCATTGATAGCCTGGACCAAGAGGCTATTTTAAATTTACTGGAAACCCCTAAAAACTCAGAAATGGGAGACATCGCTTTCCCTGCTTTTTCTCTTGCAAAAGTCGAACGCAAAGCACCTCAAATGATTGCGACTGAACTGGCTGAAAAAATTGACAGCCAAGCCTTTGAAAAGGTTGTCGCAACAGGACCTTACGTCAACTTTTTCCTTGATAAATCTGCCATTTCTGCTCAAGTATTGCAAGCTGTTATCACCGAAAAAGAACACTATGCTGACCAAAATATTGGCAAACAAGAAAATGTTGTTATCGACATGTCTAGTCCCAATATCGCTAAACCATTCTCTATTGGTCACCTGCGTTCAACTGTTATCGGAGATAGCTTGTCACATATTTTCCAAAAAATCGGTTATCAAACGGTCAAGGTCAATCATTTGGGAGACTGGGGTAAGCAGTTTGGGATGTTGATTGTTGCCTACAAAAAATGGGGCGACGAAGAAGCTGTAAAAGCTCATCCAATTGATGAACTTCTTAAACTCTATGTCCGCATCAATGCTGAAGCTGAAAACGACCCTAGCTTAGATGAAGAAGCGCGCGAATGGTTCCGTAAACTTGAAAATGGAGATGAGGAAGCCCTCGCTCTTTGGCAATGGTTCCGTGATGAGAGTTTAGTAGAATTTAACCGCCTTTACAATGAATTGCAAGTCGAATTTGACAGCTACAATGGAGAAGCCTTCTACAACGATAAGATGGATGCAGTCGTAGACATTCTTTCTGAAAAAGGCCTTCTTGTTGAATCAGAAGGTGCCCAAGTTGTCAATCTTGAGAAATATGGAATTGAACATCCAGCCCTCATCAAGAAATCTGATGGTGCAACTCTCTACATCACACGTGACTTGGCTGCAGCCCTTTACCGTAAAAACGAATACCAATTTGCTAAATCTATCTACGTCGTTGGTCAAGAGCAATCTGCCCACTTTAAACAGCTTAAAGCTGTCTTGCAAGAAATGGGCTACGACTGGAGTGAAGACATTACTCATGTTCCTTTTGGTTTGGTTACAAAAGAAGGGAAGAAACTCTCTACTCGTAAAGGGAATGTCATCTTGCTAGAGCCTACTGTTGCAGAGGCCGTTAGTCGCGCCAAAGCCCAAATCGAGACTAAAAATCCTGAACTAGAAAACAAAGACCAGGTAGCGCATGCTGTTGGGGTTGGAGCCATTAAATTCTATGACCTCAAGACTGACCGTACAAATGGATATGATTTCGACCTAGAAGCTATGGTATCCTTCGAGGGGGAAACTGGACCTTATGTTCAATACGCCTACGCTCGTATCCAATCGATCTTGCGCAAAGCAGATTTCAAACCAAAAACAGAGGCTAATTACAGCTTAAATGATGCTGAAAGCTGGGAAATCATTAAACTCATTCAAGACTTCCCACGTATTATCAACCGTGCTGCGGATAACTTTGAACCTTCTATCATTGCTAAATTTGCAATTAGCCTGGCTCAAGCCTTTAACAAATACTATGCACATACGCGCATCTTGGATGAAAGTCCAGAACGCGACAGCCGTCTAGCCCTTAGCTACGCAACCGCAGTCGTTCTCAAAGAAGCCCTTCGCTTGCTTGGAGTAGAAGCGCCAGAGAAGATGTAAATCGCCAAAGTTACTTGATTGCAAAGCAATCTAAGTAACTAACGCCAAATCTCTGATAGGATTTGGCTAGGCGCTTCACTAGTTTTAGGACATAAATATGATCGATTTATGTCCTAAAACATCGTAATCTTAAAGTTATTGGAACTAAAGTTCCTAATTGTTAGACGCTAGGCGCTTTTATGCGGACTAGCTAACTGCTTCACTAGTATTGTAATAGAAATAATATCGATTTCTATTACAATACGTCGTAACTATGTGGCGCATTGCCTAAACGATTTACTAATTCACCTAACCAAATAATATCGATTTGGTTTAGAGACTTATCAAGTTTTGCTGACTTGTTCTGCTACTTTCGGTCCACTAAATCGATTTATTCACTACTACTTCTTTATCATTCAGGGAGATTTCCTATGAGCCAATATGCTTATATCCTCGTTGTGATTAGCTTGGTGTTCCTTTTTCTGCTCAATAAGTATGAAAAGGAGAGACTTCAAAGGCTCTACCAAGAACAACTTTTGAAGGATGAAACATTTAGGGTTGACATCAAGGAGAAAATTCAAACGACTGAAAATATCAATGATGTCATTGCTTACATTAATAAAACTTATCATCTGGGAATGTTGCTATCAAAAGACATTACAGATCAATTGAAATAAAGCTAGCTATTCTTTAAGGAATATCAAAACCGAGACTGAGAGTTTAATACTTAGCCTCGGTTTTTGTATATTTTCAAGTAACAAAGCCACCACTCCCCCAGCAATGCAAGTGCAAAATCCCCTAGAATGTGATAAAATAAAAGAGAGAACTCTATCAAGGAGGAAAACATGAAAAAACAAACCGTCGCCGTCTTGGGGCCTGGTTCTTGGGGGACTGCCCTTTCACAAGTCTTAAATGACAATGGACACGAGGTACGTATTTGGGGAAATATTCCCGAACAAATCAATGAAATTAATACCTATCATACTAACAAACACTACTTTAAAGATGTCGTTCTAGATGAAAAAATCATTGCCTACACTGACTTAGCAGAGGCCTTGAAAGATGTAGATGCGATTTTGTTTGTTGTCCCAACAAAAGTGACACGAATTGTTGCCCAACAAGTTGCTCAAACCTTAGACCATAAGGCTATTATCATGCACGCATCAAAGGGATTAGAACCCGATAGCCATAAACGATTATCAACCATCCTTGAAGAAGAAATTCCTGAACATCTCCGCAGTGATATCGTCGTTGTCTCAGGTCCTAGTCATGCAGAAGAGACCATTGTGCGTGACCTAACTTTAATCACTGCTGCTTCTAAAGACTTACAAACAGCACAATACGTTCAGGAACTCTTTAGCAATCACTACTTCCGACTTTATACCAATACTGATGTTATCGGGGTCGAAACCGCTGGTGCTCTCAAAAATATTATCGCTGTCGGTGCTGGAGCCTTACATGGTTTGGGATTTGGTGACAACGCTAAGGCAGCCATCATCGCTCGAGGCTTGGCAGAAATTACCCGCCTAGGAGTAGCACTCGGTGCCAGTCCATTGACCTATAGTGGCTTGTCTGGTGTAGGAGACTTGATCGTAACGGGAACCTCCATCCACTCTCGTAACTGGAGAGCCGGAGATGCTCTTGGTCGTGGAGAATCTCTAGCTGATATCGAAGCCAGTATGGGCATGGTGATTGAAGGAATTTCAACGACTCGAGCAGCCTACGAACTAGCGCAAGAACTTGGAGTCTATATGCCCATTACACAGGCCATTTACCAAGTTATCTACCACGGAACCAATATCAAAGATGCCATTTATGACATCATGAACAATGAATTTAAAGCAGAAAATGAGTGGTCTTAACCCTCTAGAGAAAGGATTCTTATGACATCAAAAGTTAGAAAGGCAGTCATCCCTGCCGCTGGACTCGGGACTCGATTTTTACCAGCAACCAAAGCACTTGCTAAAGAAATGTTGCCAATTGTGGACAAACCAACTATCCAATTCATCGTAGAAGAAGCTCTTAAATCAGGTATTGAAGATATTCTGGTTGTCACTGGTAAATCAAAACGTTCTATTGAAGACCACTTTGACTCAAACTTTGAGCTTGAGTACAACCTCAAAGAAAAAGGCAAACATGACTTGTTAAAATTGGTAGACGAAACAACTGGCATTCGCCTTCACTTTATCCGTCAAAGCCATCCTCGTGGTCTTGGAGATGCTGTCTTACAAGCAAAAGCTTTTGTAGGGAATGAGCCCTTCGTTGTCATGCTTGGTGACGACCTAATGGATATCACAGATGACCACGCTGTACCTTTGACAAAACAATTGATGAACGATTACGAGACAACTCACGCATCAACAATCGCTGTTATGCCTGTCCCTCATGAAGAAGTTTCAGCATATGGAGTTATAGCTCCTCAGGGTGAAGGGATTAATGGTCTCTACAGTGTCGAAACTTTCGTTGAAAAACCAGCTCCAGAAGATGCTCCAAGTGATTTGGCAATCATTGGACGCTATCTGCTCACACCAGAAATTTTTGAAATCCTCGAAAATCAAGCTCCCGGTGCTGGAAATGAAATCCAGCTTACCGACGCTATTGATACGCTTAATAAAACACAACGTGTTTTCGCCCGTGAATTTACAGGAGCTCGTTACGACGTTGGCGATAAGTTTGGCTTTGTGAAAACATCTATTGACTATGCCCTCAAACACCCACAAGTCAAAGATGACTTGAAAGATTACCTCATCCAACTGGGAAAAGAGTTATCTGAGGGGGAATAGAAGAAGATTCCATGTAAAAATAAGAACTAGGATAGTTAATTATCCCAGTTCTTTTTATTTTATATTGCTATCATCCCGAACATATAAATCGACAAAAGGAAATCGTATTTCTCAATTAACTCACTTACAAGCTCCAACGAATTGATCTCAATTCTTATGAAAGCGCTACGATATTATTTGTTTTTTTATAAAAATAGGAGTACAATGAGTTGGTATAATAAAATAAAAAGCACCGAATCGGTGCGCATTACTGATTATGGATAACCATATTTTAACTCAAAAGAAGAATCTTTTGGCTGTGTTGTTTCGAATGGTTCCAAAATAATAAATAATTTTAAATTTGACTTAACTGTTAGAGTAGTCATGGTTAAATTAAATCAACCGAGTCGAACATAAGTTGTTTAATTTTGTGGAAGCTATTAATAAGAATATAATAAGGGAGAAAGATAGGGGTAATTTTAATTTTAAAGTAATTGCGGACACTATCAAAGTAAAAGATTATGGAAAACAAATTTGTAGAATTTATCAAAAACAATAAAAAAGTAATCATTTCATCAGTTGCAGTTGGTGTTGTATTGGTATTAGGGTTTGGATGGTATTCATATTACCAACATCAAGCAGAGCAACAAGCAAAAATTGTACAATTAGAAAAAGATAGCAAATCAGACAAAGAACAAGTTGATAAACTATTTGAATCATTTGATGCTTCTTCAGATGAATCTATTTCTAAGTTGAAAGAATTATCTGAAACTTCACTTAAAACCGATACAGGTAAAGACTATCTTAATAACAAAGTCAAAGAATCATCTAAAGCCATTGTAGATTTTCATTTGCAAAAAGGTTTGGCTTATGACATCAAAGATTCAGACGACAAATTTAAAGATAAAACAACCATAGAAAATAATGTAAAAGAAATCAATAAACAAATTGATTTTATCAAGAAAGTTGATGAAACATTCAAACAAGATAATCTTGAAGAAACTACAAAATCTCTTACTGATATTGTAGATAAATTCAATAAGCAAATCGAAGCTTTAAAGAAAGAAGAAGAACAAAAAGCAGCTGAAAAAGCTAAAGAAGAAGAGAAGAAACAATCAGAAGCTAAATCACAAGAATCTTCTGGTGGATCAAGTAGTTCAAGCAGTTCAAGTTCTAACTCATCTTCTGATTCTGGATCAAATGGTGGCGGAAGTAATTATGAAGCCCCAGCTACCGAACAATATTCATCCGGCAACAGCAATAGCGGCGGAGGAAGTAATGACGGCTATACACAATATTGGAGCATTGACGCAAGTGGTCGTCATGGCAACTACCAAGCAAATGATAGCAATGGTGATGTACGTGACACTAGTGGAAACCACCTTGGAAACTATGGTGGAGGAATTACTGAATTTAGACGACGTTAATAACTATTTTAGAGCTGTGTTGTTTCGAATGGTTCCAAAACACATTAAAAGCTACTCATTTTTTAAGTAGCTTTTTTCTTATTCAAGTTTACATATTATACTCTTCGAAAATCTCTTCAAACCACGTCAGCGTCGCCTTACCGTACTCAAATACAGCTTGCGGCTAGCTTCCTAGTTTGCTCTTTGATTTTCATTGAGTATAAAACAAAAAAAGATAAGGTTCAAAAATGCCTTATCTTTTTTCATTACACAAATTTTCATCCCATTCCCTTGTAGAGAAGCAAGACTGCGAGTCCTACGAATAACACTACCGCTCCTAACCTCTGGCTGCTACTATACATCCGTCTTTCTCCTCGGACTGGAAAGATAATTGCTAGAAATGCTCCACCAACTGCTCCCCCGATATGGCCTGCTAGGCTGATTCCTGGAATCAGAACACTTCCAATAATGTTAACCACAAAAAGTGTCAGATAAGATTGCCCTAGCTGTTGGATATAAGGATTACGCGTTGCATAGCGAAGAATGATAATCGCAGCAAATAGCCCATAAAGAGAGGTAGAGGCTCCTGCTGCTAAGGATTTGGGACTAAATACAAAAACAAAGAGATTGCCCATCATTCCTGATAAAAGATAGAGAAAGAAAAACTTCTTGGATCCGAAAATTTCCTCTACTTGCCTACCAAGATAATAGAGCGAAAGCATATTAACAATGAAATGCTCCCACCCAATATGAACAAAAATGGCAGAAAAGAGACGCCAAATCTGCTCAGGAAAGAGGCGAATAGCTGGTCCATACATAGCTCCAAATCGAAATAATGTGTCTGCCCTGTCAAAGTTTCCGCCTGTGCTCACCAACATTAGTAGAAATACCAAGGCCGTCACTAAGAGAAAGAAACTCGTCACAGGGTAACGTCTATCAAAGATTTCCTTCATCAATCAGTACCTCCTGAACAGGAATATCATGATTTTCAGAGATAAAGTCCTGAATTTGACAAGGATAAACCGTACTCAAAGTATGACCAGAAAAATGTTCCAGATAGCGGTCATAATAACCTCCACCGTATCCAATCCGATATCCTTCCGTCGTAAAAGCCAGACCAGGAACATGAATCAAATCAATCTGAGAAGCATCCACTACTTCCAAATCTCCCTGTGGTTCCAGTAATCCAAAGGAAGTTTTTACCAACTGCTGTGGATCATAGACCACAAAGTCCATGCGCCCCTTGGGATAGGTTTTGGGTATCAGAACCTTCTTGCCGTCCTTCAGCGCCTGCTCAATCAGTTCCTGCGTTTGAAACTCATGAGAAAAAGAAAGATAGGTTGCGATGACCTCGGCTTCTTGGTAAAAGGGGTGTTGTAAAAGTCGCTCAGTTAAAGCTTGGTCTATAAACTGTTTTTGCTCTCGAGATAAAGCCTTCATTTCTTGTAAGACTTGCTTCCGTAATTCCGATTTCATAGACAACCCCTCTACTCTGCTGCCTTCTTTTTCAGGAAACTAGAGACCGCATCCACCCCAATAGCTAATGCCTCTTCCTTGGGACTCATCTGAGGGTGATGAAGGGCGTAGGGACTATCGATACCTAGCCAAAACATAACGCCATTAACCTTTGAAAGGAGATAACCAAAGTCCTCACCTGTCATAGCAGGTTCGATATCAATCAGCTCGATTCCCTCTTTTTCTTCAAAGAAATTCATTAGTTCACGCGCCAAGGCTGGATTGTTCTCAACAGGCAGGTATCCACCTTGTTTGAGTTCCACTTCGACTTCCATATCAAAGGCTGCTGCAACTCCTTCTGCAACTGTTTTGACCCGCTTTTGCACCAAGAGACTCATGTCCTGTGTCAAAGCCCGAATAGTTCCATGTAAAAAGGCTGTGTCTGTGATGACATTGTTGGTTGTTCCGGCTTGGAAAAGACCAAAGGTCACCACTGCTCCCTCGATTGGGTTGACATTGCGGCTGACAACTGACTGCACCTGGGTCACAAAGTAACTAGCCGCCACCAAGGCGTCATTAGCTTCATGTGGAAAGGCTGCGTGTCCCCCTTTGCCTTTGAAACGGATCTTCACCTCGCAAGTACCTGCAAAGAGTGTATGAGTATTGGTCGCAATCTGGCCAACTTTTAAATCTGGACGTACATGGAGGCCATAAAATTGATCTGGTAACCAGTCTCCAAAAGCACCATCCTCATACATGAGCATGCCACCAGCTTCGTTTTCTTCAGCAGGTTGAAATAGGAAGAGCAGATTATTCTTGGGTTGCTCTTCAAGGGCTCGCTCAAGACAGCCCAAAGCAATAGTCATGTGGAAATCATGTCCACAAGCATGCATGCGATCTTGATGTTGAGAAGCGAAAGGAAGGCCTGTTTGTTCGACGATAGGCAGGCCATCAATATCTGTTCTCCAACCAATGGTACGCTCTGGTTGACTTCCCTGCAAATAGACCAAAATACCTGTCCGCCAAGTTCGAACTTGGACAAAATCCTTGCCCGCAGCCAATTTCTCAATCACATCCAGCAGATAAGCCTGAGTCTTGAACTCCTCCAAGCCAATCTCTGGAATCTGGTGCAAATCTCGTCTAGTCTGAATCAAATCTAACATCTATCTATCCTCCGATATAGCAGAAAGAGGCTGGAAGAAGGGTTCCGCCTCTTTATTACTTTTACAATTATAAGGTACGAAGCGCATCCTCTAGCGCTGTTTTTTGTTGAGTTTGGGCATCAATCTCTTTGATAATGCGAGCCGGAACACCTGCTACCACTACGTTTTCTGGGACATCTTGGGTAACGATAGCTCCTGCTGCGACAACTGAACCACTACCGATTTGGACTCCTTCGATAACCACTGCATTGGCACCAATAAGAACATTGTCTCCGACACGAACTGGTTCAGCACTAGCTGGCTCAATCACACCTGCCAAAACTGCACCTGCACCAACGTGACTGTTTTTCCCAACGATAGCACGGCCACCAAGGATAGCACCCATGTCAATCATGGTTCCAGCACCGATTTCAGCACCGATATTGATAACTGCTCCCATCATGATAACAGCATTGTCACCAATTTCAACCTGGTCACGGATAATCGCACCTGGCTCGATACGAGCGTTGATATCACGTTTATCTAGCAAAGGAACTGCAGAATTACGAGCATCTTGCTCAACAACATAGTCTTGATTTTCTACCAAGCCATCAAGAAGCGGAGCAACATCTTTCCAATCTCCGAATAGGACATTTCCTAGTTTGACAACAGAGCTAGGTACAGCAGTTGCGAGTTGTCCCTCAAAGGTTACTTTAACACTAGTTTTCTTTTCAGCATTGGCGATAAATTGGATAATTTCTTGAGCATTCATTTTTGTAGCAGTCATAAAAGGCCTCTCATTCTTTATAATGATAACTATTCTACCAAAAAAGGCCTCAAATTTGAAGCCTTTTTGTTTGTTTTTAGGTATGATTTTTAGGGATGTGAGATAAAACGTGCTGTCGGTAAAAGCAAGCCCCTACCGATACAACCTAAAAACACTCTTCACAACTATCTCCCCGTGTTTTATTGACTATTCTAGTATAGCACACTTTTAGAATTAAGAAAAGACTTTTTATTCACTTTCTTTAGCTTCTTCTATCGATAGGAAAATCATGGGTAAAATAATCAGGGCCATAGCTAGAAGAAGGGACCAATCTACTACCAATCCTAAAAACAAAACACTCAAGAGAGCAGAAGAGAGAGGTTCACTGGCACTGATAACGGAAACCACCAAAGGAGAAACCAAGGAAACTGCCTTCATAGAAATGAAAAAGGCAAAAGCCGTCCCGAAAAAAGCGATAATGAGGCAAATCAAGATACTCCAAATATCCAGAGTAAAGGAAAGCTGGTAAACCGGCGAGAGGACATTGCTAAATAAACCTGCCAAAATCATCCCCCACCCAACCGTGGGTACAAACCCATAACGCTTAGCAAAAGGTTGGGGCAAGATAACATTAAACATGACACCCATGGCACTCAGCAGACCTGTTATAAGAGCTAGCGGTGTCATGGATAACTGAGAGAGATCTCCCTTTGTCGCCATCAAGCAAACACCCAGCATGGCAACCAAAACATAGAAAATAGCGCTTTTTGACGCTCGTTTTTGATAAACCAAACGATTGTAAAAGAGGATAAAGACAGGGCTAATAAACTGTAAAATTGTTGCTGTCGCTGCATTTGAGTATTCTACACAGAGATAGAAAAAATACTGAACTGAAAAAATCCCCAAAATAGCATAGGCCAAAAAGGGTAGGTAATTTTTCTTATCTCGCCAAATATCTAGCACTTGCGATTTTAATTGCACTGCAGACCAAATGAGCACAAGACTCCCTGCCAGTGTCAAACGCATAGAGGTAATCCAGCCAGAGGACACTTGATAATGAGTAAAGAAATACTCTCCTAAAATTCCACAGATTCCCCAGATTAAGCCGGATAGAAGAGAATAAATGGTTCCTTTAACAATCTTTTTCTGATACTGATTCATATCTTTATTGTAACACGAAAGGAAAAAAGAAAAAAGTGGCAATCCATTGATTAGCCACTTCATTTAGCACAGTTTATAAAACTTATCGTCTCGTCCTTGAAGAAGAAGGTCGTGTAGCATTTGAGTTACTGCTATCGCTAGAGCTACTACTTGAACTGTTATTCGAACTAGTACTTGAGCTAGAAGGTGTTGGCAATGTGCTAACGATACTTGACCAAGCATTTTGGTAATCTGCTTCACTTCCTCCAATAGCAAAGTGATAGCTTGTCGTAGGAGCTCCCGCCTTGTTAGCCCAATAGCTCGTTACAGTAGACCCTGAAAGATCCACCGTTTTCCCATTAACGGTTACTTTACCCGGTTTCTGCCCTGTAGATCTGAGGACCTGAGATTGAGTCACACTAGAATCCAGACTAAAGCGTTCATTGCCCCAAACACCAGGCTCTGCCTGTTGGATAGCATTAACCAAGTAGGCCATATATTTGGCATTTCGATAATGCCCCGCTCCCTTAGCCATTGGACGGTTGTCATCATGACCTAGCCAACCACCTAGAGTCAATCTTGGTGTCGACAGCATGAGCCACATGTTCTCGTCTTCATTCGTTGTACCCGTTTTTCCAATCCAATCTGCACTTGCTAGACTAGGATTAATAGACGATAAGTCTGACTGGAAACTAGAAGTAATACGAGATGAAATGACATCACGGAGTAAACTCTGCATAATAGTCGCTGTTGCCTTAGAATAAACCTGAACAGGTTGAGATTTATATTCATAAATCACTCGACCATCAGGAGACTCTATCTTAGCAATCATGTGTTTCTGTTGATAAACACCATTGTTAGCTATAGTCTGATAACCGTTGGTGTGCTGGGCAACTGTGACCTCAATTCCTCCACCCATAGGTAAACTTTCAATACCATATTCTGGAATTTCATAACCCATTTTTTCCATGTAACCTTTCACATCAACACCCTTCTCTCGAAGCGTGCGGTAGGTCCAATAGGCCGGTATATTCCATGAATAATTAAGAGCTTCTCCAAGAGTTATCATAGCCGTACCAGGGCTATTGACATACATAATCGGATTCCCGTTAGAGAAATTTGTCGGATAGTTGGACAAGATGCTTGCACTCCCCATCAGTCCCTGATCAATAGCGATACCATAGGCCAAGAGAGGTTTGGTTGTGGAAGCAGGAGATCGTTTGGTATCGATGGCGTGATTATTCTGATTTTCTTGATAATTTCGACCACCAACAAACCCAAGAATAGCTCCTGTTTTGTTATCCATCAAAACATTCCCCACTTCAGGCTGTCCTGTCGAGTCATCTACTAGTCGGCCATAACTAGCAACAGCATTCTGCATAGCTGTGTGGATATTTTTATTGATAGTTGTGGTAACTTTATATCCACCATTTTCAATTTCTTTAGTTGCTAAATCACGATAAGCTTTCTGAATAGATTCATTTTTCAATTCTTGGCTAGAAACATTATCTTGCTGAATCAAATAGTCATACATCCTATCTACAGCCTCGGCTAGAGTCGCAAAGTAAAGATACCCGCGAGAAGCAGTACTCACACTACCCGATGGTAGGAAATCTTTTTTAAAATCATAATCCTTATACTGTTGGTAATCTTCCTGGCTTAATGCACCTGTGCGATACATATTGTACAGCACGTCCTTAGCACGCTTGATTCCCAAAGCCATATCCTCATCACTCTTCATACTGCCGTCAGATTCATAAGGCGAATAACTAATAGGACTCTGGGGCAAACCTGCGATAAACGCAGCTTGTGGTACACTCAATTTACTTGCTTCTACACCGAAAATTCCTTCTGCCGCTTGCTGGGCACCCGCAATGTTTTGCCCTTTATTATTTCTACCAAAAGGAGCGATATTGAGATAGGCTGTTAGTATCTCATCTTTCCCCATCACTCTTTCTAAAGCAAGTGCATCGACAATCTCTGTTGCCTTACGAGCCAATGTAGGAGCGTCTCCAACAACCTGCTGTTTGATGACCTGCTGCGTTAAGGTCGAACCTCCACTGGACGACCCCAGACCAACAAATGTTCCCAGAGTCGCACGAATAACAGCCTTAGGTACAACTCCATGGTGTTCGTTAAAATGTTCATCCTCTGTCGCAATGATAGCCTTCTTCAAGTTATCAGAGATAGCATCTGAGCCGACAGAAGTACGTAGCAAATCCCCCTCAATCGCAGCGATTGTACTACCGTCAGAATAAGTAATTTCTGATATGGAAGCAATATTCTTAACTTGCTTCAACAACTCCTCTGTTTGAGGGACCTTAGCCTTGTCAAACAAAGCAACTCCATAACCAATAGCTACACCAGCTCCCAAAAGTCCACCGATAAAACCTAGGATAAAAAGAGTATTAAAGGTCACTTTAATACCTCTCAAAATTTTCGCAAAAATAGATTCGACTCCAATCGGCTGACTTACTGAACTAGATTTTTTATGTTTCTTACCCTCTTGTTTTTTTCTCAGGGCACCTTGTTGAAAAATGTTCAACATTTTTGTTTTTAATTCACTGATTCTTTCTTTCATGAATATCCTCGCTCTTTCTATTATACCATAAAAGGTAAACTTTCAATAAAATAGCCACTTTCTTCCCTATTCTACTAGGCTATTGCTCAAGTTTGTGATACAATAGGTAGAAACAATATTTTTAAAAAGGAGAAAAGACACATGCACATTTTTGATGAGCTAAAAGAGCGTGGTTTGATTTTTCAAACGACTGATGAAGAAGCTTTGCGTAAAGCCCTAGAAGAAGGTCAAGTTTCTTATTATACTGGCTACGATCCAACTGCTGACAGCCTTCACCTAGGCCACCTTGTCGCAATCTTGACAAGTCGTCGCTTGCAGCTAGCAGGTCACAAACCTTATGCGCTCGTTGGCGGTGCTACAGGTCTCATCGGAGATCCGTCCTTCAAAGATGCTGAACGTAGTCTCCAAACAAAAGACACAGTAGATGGCTGGGTCAAGTCTATCCAAGGACAACTTTCTCGTTTTCTTGACTTTGAAAATGGCGAAAATAAAGCTGTCATGGTCAACAACTACGACTGGTTTGGCAGCATCAGCTTCATTGACTTCCTCCGTGATATCGGAAAATACTTCACTGTCAACTACATGATGAGTAAAGAATCTGTTAAAAAACGGATCGAAACAGGAATTTCTTACACTGAGTTTGCTTACCAAATCATGCAAGGTTACGACTTCTTTGTCCTTAACCAAGACCACAACGTAACGCTACAAATCGGTGGTTCTGACCAGTGGGGAAATATGACAGCTGGTACCGAATTGCTTCGTCGTAAAGCTGACAAGACTGGCCACGTAATCACAGTACCGCTTATCACAGATGCAACTGGTAAGAAATTTGGTAAATCAGAAGGAAACGCAGTCTGGCTCAATCCTGAAAAAACTTCTCCATACGAAATGTACCAATTCTGGATGAATGTTATGGACGCTGACGCTGTTCGCTTCTTGAAAATCTTTACTTTCTTGTCACTTGATGAGATTGAAGACATCCGCAAACAATTTGAAGCAGCTCCACACGAACGCTTGGCTCAAAAAGTCTTGGCTCGTGAAGTTGTTACACTTGTACACGGAGAAGAAGCTTACAAAGAAGCTCTCAACATCACTGAGCAACTCTTTGCAGGAAACATCAAAAATCTTTCTGTCAAAGAACTCAAACAAGGACTTCGTGGAGTGCCAAACTACCAAGTTCAAGCAGAAGAAAACCACAATATCGTAGAACTGCTCGTTTCATCTGGTGTGGTCAACTCAAAACGCCAAGCCCGTGAAGATGTCCAAAATGGAGCTATCTACGTAAATGGCGACCGTATCCAAGACCTTGACTATGTCTTGAGTGATGCAGATAAGTTAGAAAACGAACTGACTGTTATCCGTCGCGGTAAGAAAAAATACTTTGTATTGACTTACTAAACTATTCAACATTTACCTATAAACAAAGGAGTTAACCTCAAGAAAGGTAACTCCTTTTTGTTGTTGATAACCACATCTATCTATTTTTAATAGACAGACTACGCAGGACAATGCGCAAGGTTGTTAGATTATGTAAGATAGAGAGATTTGAAGGACTGAGCCAATTAAACAAGCCAAAGCCAATCAAACTACTATTTACGACAACGGTATCTTGAATATTCTTCTTGATGAGTTTTTGCAAAGATGATGATAGCGAATCCAACTCTTGGAAGAAATCCAAACGATTATCTAACAATAAGATATCACTCATCTGCTTAGAAATATCTGCACTCTCATTCATCACCACACCGATATCTGATAGGGTTAGAGCCGCTGAGTCATTCAACCCATCTCCAACCATCAAAATAGTATGACCTGCTTTCTGCAGTTCCTCTACTAACTCAAATTTCCCATCAGGTTTCAAGTCTGTATAGACCTGATCAAAGGGCAAATCTTTGACTAATTCCTCTGTCCTAACCAAGGTGTCCCCTGTTGCCAGAATCAATTTTTTCCCTTGTTCCTTAAGTTTCTCCAAGGCTGCCTTAGCTTCTTTTCTCAAAGGAGTATGAATGCAGAACATTCCAATCAATTCATTCTGATAAGCCAAGAATAAGAGATTGTAGTGACTCTTGTACTCTTCAATTAAAGCATTTTGTTCTGAACTGATATGAATCTGCTCATCCTGCATCAAGACATAATTCCCAATAAGAACTGGTTGGCCATCTATATGAGATTTGATCCCCTTGCTTGCAATATATTGGAGTTTCCCATGCATTTCCTCATGTTCAATTCCCTCTATCTCAGCTTGCTTGACGATGGCATTAGCAATAGGATGATAAATGTGTTCCTCAAGACAGGCACTGATTCTGAGAATATCTTCCTCACTATAGTCCCCAAAAGGTAACACCTTTTCAACTATAGGATAACTAGTTGTGATTGTTCCCGTCTTATCAAACAAGAAAGTATCAACTTCCAGATATTTCTCCAGAACATCCCCATCCTTAATCACCATTTCACGATTCAACCCCTCCTTGATAGCTGTCAAATAAGCTACAGGAGTAGAGATTTTCAAAGCGCAGGAGAAATCGACCAATAGGAAAGAAATAGCCTTAGAAAAAGAACCTGTCAATAGGTAAGTCAGCCCAGCCCCCAAGAAATTATATTTGACGACCTTATCCGCCATCTTGATGAAATAGCGTTGTTTCGTTTTCTTGTTTTCTTCAGATTTCTTCATCAACTCAATCAGTTGTAAAATCCGGCTGTTCATCTGATTATCGGTTACACGAATGCGTAACTCTCCAGTTTCTAATACTGTATTTGCACAAACCAAATCAGACTCTCTTTTTTCAACTGGAAAACTCTCTCCCGTCAAGGAACTTTCGTTGACCATACCTAAACCTGAAACTACTTGTCCATCAAACAGAATTTCATTTCCTTGAGATAGGACCAAGACATCTCCTATTTGAACATCGGAACTCTTGATACTAACAACCGTATCGCCCTGTACTAAGAATACATCGCTCTCTTTTGCAAGAAGGCTTTGTTCTAAATCTGTTGCAGTTTTTTTCAAGGACCACTGATCTAAATGATTCCCCAAATCAAGCATAAACATGATATTGCTAGCTGTCTTGGATTGGTTCATAAACAAGGACAATAAAATCGCCGAACAGTCCAAGACCTCCATCGTTAGTTCCTTACGCGCTAGTGTTTGATAGGCTTCTCTAATATAGCCAAAAGCCTGATAACAAGTCCATATATAGCGAATAGGATACGGCACAAAACTACGAAAAAGTATACGCTTAATCGCTGCACCTGAAACAATAGAATAAGCACTCTCTTCTCTACGAATGGGAAGAGTCATCAACTCAGAAACTTTCCCTTTATCAATTCTTTTTAAAAAGGCTTCTGCATTATCTAATACAGAAAAGCCTTCTTTTATACGTAGAGTAAAGTGCTGTTGATCCATGTAAAACTGGATAGACTCAATCCCCTTTTCATCTCTCGCCAAGGAACGAAGATAGTCTTGAATATCCAAGGTGAGTGAAAAAGAAGATGATAGTCGGATATGTTGGTATCCTCTATGTAGCACTTTAAAAGACATATTATTCTCCTATAAGGCTATCTAATTGCTCTTCTTTTTTCTCTTGCTCGTACAAATATTTGGCATCTTGCAAGACATCGTCTCCATGTTGTTTCACAACAGAAACAGATGCATCTAGCCCGTCTTTCAACTTGTAAGCCTTAGCCAAAGCTTTAGAATAACCTTTTTTAGCTTCCTTACTTGCTAAGATTTTCAAGCCAAGGGTACCAAATGCGACACCACCCAAAAAGAGTGATGATTTTTTCGCAACTTTTGCAACGGTTAATACTTCTTTTAACATACTTATTTCCTCCTTATCATTATTATATAGAAATTTAGATATAAAAGCAATTTTATTCTATAAATTGGAGAATTAGTTTTATTTCTACTGAATCTCCCATCTACTTATTCCTAAAGTTGCTTTCATTTGCCTCTTTTGATACACTTAAACTATGAATACAAATCTCAAACCCAAACTTCAGCGTTTTGCTTCTGCGACTGCCTTTGCCTGTCCTGTCTGTCAAGAAAATCTGACTCTGCTAGAGAGCAGTCTCAAATGCAACAATCGCCATTCTTTTGACTTAGCTAAATTTGGCTATGTCAATCTGGCACCTCAAATTAAGCAATCTGCCAACTACGACAAGGAAAACTTTCAAAATCGCCAAGAAATCCTAGAATCTGGATTTTATCAAGCTATTCTAGAGGTCGTCTCTGATTTACTTTCAAACTCAAAAAATGCCAAAACAATTTTAGATATCGGTTGTGGCGAAGGATTCTATTCTCGCAAACTTCAAGAAAGTCATCTTGACAAAACCTTCTATGCCTTCGACATCTCCAAAGATTCTGTCCAAATCGCTGCCAAGAGCGAACCCAACTGGGCAGTCAATTGGTTCGTTGGTGACTTAGCTCGTCTTCCTATAAAAGACGCCAGCATGGATATCTTACTTGATATCTTTTCCCCTGCCAATTACGGAGAATTTCGTCGCGTTTTATCCAAAGACGGCATCTTGATAAAGGTTATTCCAACTAAAAATCACCTCAAGGAAATCCGTCAGAAGGTACAAGACCAGCTGACAAACAAGGACTATTCAAACCAAGATATCAAAAATCATTTCCAAGAACACTTTACCATCCTATCTAGCCAAACTGCCTCTCTGACTAAAACTATCACAGCAGAACAGCTCAAAGCCCTACTCAGCATGACGCCCCTACTCTTTCACATCGACCAGAGCAAGATTGACTGGAGTCAACTGGCAGAGATTACTATTGAGGCTGAGATTCTGGTTGGGAAAGTACTATAATTGACACAAAAAACCGCATTTCAAGAAGATCTGCGGTTTTAAATTTCAATTTTTAAACTATCTATCCTAAAAGTCTAAAACATTTAAAGCTTTTAGCTTCTCCATTTATTTTCGATTCGAAATAACAAACTTATCAATAAATAACAAGTGAAATAAGGCCAGTACCAACCCCCACAAGCTACCACGAAAAGAGATTTCTTGATGATTGAGAGGAAACAAATCGTGGTTACCTATATAGAGGCATGTCAAAATCACAAATAGTATCCAAAATAAATCAGTCCATTTATATTTTGAAAAATATTTTTTCCACATAAAAACACCTTCTTTCCTATAATTATATTATAACACTTTATGTAAGCGAATACAAAAAATATGAGGTAAGCAACTACGAAGAAACATAAGGCTGAAATAAAGTGTTATGCGTTCACTGTATCTATGATTTCTATCTTTTTAAAACAAGATTGACCCAAACCCACAGCATTCAAAAAAGCGAATTTCAATCGAAATTCGCTTCATAGGAAAGTGTATTAGTATAAATCTTGTATCTTATACTCAATGAAAATCAAAGAGCAAACTAGGAAGCTAGCCGCAGGCTGTACTTGAGTACGGCAAGGCAACGCTGACGTGGTTTGAATTTGATTTTCGAAGAGTATTAGTTCAAGTGCCAGATATCTTCGTTGTACTGAGCGATTGTACGGTCAGATGAGAAGAATCCTGCTTTAGAAATGTTAACGATAACTTTATCCAACCATACGTCACGATCTTCGTAGTCAGCCAACATTTGCTCTTTGACTTTGATGTAGTCTTCCAAGTCAAGAAGAGTCATGAACCAGTCTTTGTTGATTAATTCATTGTAAAGACGTTCCAAGCGCTCTTTGTTTCCAGCTGCAAGAACTGCATCGCTAACGATGAAGTCAACCAATGGTTTGATAGCTTCACGAGCGTAGAATTCGCTTGATTTGTAAGCTGCTTTTGCGTAAAGATCGATAACAGTTTCTGAATCTTCACCAAAGATGTAGATGTTTTCGTCTCCAACCAACTCAGCGATTTCCACGTTAGCACCGTCCATAGTACCAAGAGTCAAAGCTCCGTTCAACATGAATTTCATGTTACCAGTACCTGAAGCTTCTTTAGAAGCAAGTGAGATTTGTTCTGAGATATCACATGCTGGGATAAGGAAGCTTGCTGCAGTAACGTTGTAGTTTTCAACCATAACTACTTGCAAGTGTGGAGCTACTGCTGGATCGTTAGCAATAACTTCTGACATGCAAAGGATCAAGTGGATGATGTCTTGAGCGATTGTGTAGGCTGGAGCTGCTTTACCACCAAAGAAGATTGTGATTGGGCGAGCAGGGATGTTACCAGCTTTGATGTCAAGGTATTTGTGGATCACGTACAAAGCGTTCATTTGTTGGCGTTTGTACTCGTGAAGACGTTTGATTTGGATGTCAAAGATAGAGTTTGGATTGATTTCCACACCTTGGTGTTCTTTCAAGTGACGAGCCAATTTACGTTTGTTGTGAGCCTTGATGCTTTCCAATTTTTCTTTGACAGCTGCTTTGTCTTCATAAGACAAGAGTTTTTCAAGCTCATCTGCTTCATGGTGCCAACCTTCTCCAATAATCTCATCCAAGTAGTGAGATAGTCTTGGGTTAGCATGCATGAGCCAACGACGGAAAGTGATACCGTTTGTTTTGTTGTTGAATTTTTCTGGGTAAAGGTCGTAGAAGGCTTTCAATTCAGAGTTCTTCAAGATTTCAGTGTGGAGTGCTGCTACCCCGTTAACACTGTATCCGTAGTGGATATCCATGTGAGCCATGTGAACACGCCCACTCTCATCGATAATTTGAACAGCTGGATCTTTGTATTCTGCTTTCACGCGACGGTCCAATTCTTCGATGATTGGTACCAAGTGAGGAACCACTTCTTGCAAGAATTCAAGAGGCCATTTTTCAAGGGCTTCAGCAAGGATTGTGTGGTTAGTGTAGGCAGTCATGCTACGAACAATTGAGATTGCTTCGTCAAGTTCGATACCACGAGCAGTCAAAAGACGGATCAATTCAGGGATGACCATTGATGGGTGAGTATCGTTGATTTGTACAACTGCGTAATCAGCAAGGTCATGCAAGTTGCTTCCTTTTTCGATTGCTTCGTCGATGATCAATTGCGCACCGTTTGAAACCATGAAATATTGTTGGAAGATACGGAGCAATTCACCTTGACGGTCACTATCATCTGGGTAAAGGAAAAGAGTCAAGTTGCGAGCGATGTCCGTCTTGTCAAAGTTGATACCATCTTCGATGATAGAAGAATCAACTGAATCCAAGTCAAACAAACGCAAGCGGTTCTTAGTTTCTGTCTTGTAACCAGGTACATCGATATCGTAAAGAGTTGATGTCAATGTGAAGTGAGCAAATGGCACTTGGTAGCTACGGCTTGAACGAACCAACCAGTTTTGCTCTGTCAACCATGCATTTGGAATTGTTTCTTGTTGATTATTTTTAAGAACTTGTTGGAAAAGACCGTAGTGGTAGTTAAGACCAACACCGTCACCGTTCAAACCAAGAGTAGCAATTGAGTCGATAAAGCAGGCAGCCAAACGTCCCAAACCACCATTACCAAGAGATGGTTCCAATTCAACTTCTTCAACTTCGATCAAATCTTTACCTGCAGCTGCAAGTTCTTTTTTGACATCGTCGTAAAGACCAAGGTTGATCAAGTTGTTTGACAAAAGTTTACCAATCAAGAACTCAGCTGAGATGTAGTAAACTTTTTTCTTACCAGTGTTAACTGGTTTTTTGCTACTTGCAAGCTTGCTGTAGTTAAGAAGAGCCAGGTAAAGCTCTTCATTGCTACATTCTGCAATGGTTTTATTGTAACGATTTTGTACAAATTCTTGTAGTGATAACATGTTTAAGGTGTCTCCTGATATTGTATTATTTCTTTAATTCTACCAAATTTTCATTGATTCGGCGATAGATTGTTGTCAAGTCAAGCAAGCCTTCCTCGACAGCTGGTGTCAATTGATCTTCAGTCATACGCCAAGACCAGTTTCCACCAAGGGTAGATGGGAAGTTCATACGAGCTGCCTCATCCAATTCTAGCAAATCTTGCATAGTTGCAATTGCCATGAAGCTAACTGATGAAAAGACTGTACGAAGCATAGCATGTGGCACTGTTTCGTATTCTTTACGGTTAGTGTAGCGAGCCATGTATTCACGAGTCGCATCATCGATCTCGTTACGGTACCAACCAAGTACCGTATTGTTATCGTGTGTTCCTGTGTACATAACTGAGTTAGCAGGTGCCAAGTGTGGGCTATCGATGCTTTCGTCTTCTGGGTTGAATGCAAATTGAAGAATCTTCATTCCTGGGAAGCCAGTACGTTCACGCAATTCGATAACTTCGTCTGTCATGAAACCAAGGTCTTCTGCGATGATGTTTAACTCACCAAGTTCTTCCTTAACGGCTGCAAAAAGCTTGTAGCCAGGACCTTTCACCCACTCACCAGGTGCTGCTGTATCGGAACCAGCAGGGATTTCCCAGTAAGATTCGAAGCCGCGGAAGTGGTCGATACGAACGATATCGTAGATTTTGAAGCTTTCACGCAAGCGTTCAATCCACCATTTGTAGCCGTCTTTGTCCATTGCTTCCCAGTCATAGATTGGGTTACCCCAAAGCTGACCAGTTGCAGAAAATTCATCTGGTGGGCATCCTGCGATGCAAGTCGCCTTACCGTTGACATCTGTCTTGAAGAGATGTGGATTTGCCCACATATCGCTTGAATCTTCCGCTACGTAGATTGGCATGTCTCCAACGATTTCGATGTGGTTGTCGTTAGCGTAAGCTTTCAATTTCAACCATTGTTGGAAGAAGAAGTATTGAGTCACACGGTGGTAAACCAACTTGTCTGCCAATTGCTCACGGTAGCTTTCAAGTGCTGAAGCTTTACGAGCACGAGCATCTGCATCTGGCCATTCAGTCCAAGCAAGATTGTCAAAATGCTCTTTGATAGCCATATACTCTGCAAAGAGTTCAAGCCATGATTGGTTGTCTTGAGCGAATTTCTCAAAATCCTTAACATCTCCTACTTCCAAGAAACGTTTTACCGCTTTTTCTAAAAGAGGACGACGTGCATAGTAGATTTTCGCATAATCAACTTCAGACGCATCACTACCAAAGTCAACCCCTTCAAGGTCACTTGCTTGCAACAAGCCTTGTTCCACCAAGATATCTAAATCGATAAAATGAGTGTTCCCTGCGAAGGCTGAGAAAGATTGGTAAGGAGAGTCTCCGTAACTAGTTGTTCCTAGTGGAAGGATTTGCCAGTAACGTTGTTTTGTGCGAACCAAGAAATCAACGAAGTCGTAAGCACTTTTACCAAATGATCCGATTCCGTATGCCCCTGGAAGAGAAGAAATGTGCATCAACACACCACTTTGACGTTTTTTCATAATAAGCACCTCATGTGTTTATAGTTAGATATTACATTTTTATGAACGCAAACGTTTGCGCTATTACTAGTATAACTCATTTTCTTGATAAATGCAAGCGGTTTTAAATAACTTTTTTGATTATTTTTTTTAAATTTTTTCTTCTTACTTGTATATATATCCTTTCAGGAAACAAACAAAATAGGAATAAGGGTTTCACTTACCTTATTAAGCAAAAATAAAGTGAGAATCCTCTCTGCTTTCCATTTGTAAATTAGGCAATCGTTTTCTCAACTTTTTTTAAATTTAAAACAAAACCAATTTTTGGGATTTTCTACTATTATATGATGATGAAGCGTTTACTTTTTTTACAATTTTTTTAAAAATTTTTACAAAAAACACTTGCAACCGCTTTCTGATTGTGTTATACTAGTCCCATAAAGGAAAACGTTTGCGTTTCCTCATTATAAAATTTGTTATTCTTTAGGAGGAATACACTATGTCATCTAAATTCATGAAGAGCGCTGCTGTGCTTGGAACTGCTACACTTGCTAGCTTGCTTTTGGTAGCTTGCGGAAGCAAAACTGCTGATAAGCCTGCTGATTCTGGTTCATCTGAAGCCAAAGAACTCACTTTCTACGTTGAAGACCAATATAAAGCCTTTGCTGAATCAGCTGCAAAAGCTTACGAAAAAGAAGCTGGCGTAAAAGTTACCATCAAAACAGGAGACCAAATGGGTGGGCTTGACAAACTTTCTCTTGACAACCAATCAGGTCAAGCTGCTGACGTTATGATGGCTCCATACGACCGTGTAGGTAGCCTTGGTACTGACGGACAACTTTCAGAAGTTAAATTGAGCGACGGCGCTAAAACAGATGATAAAACTAAATCTCTTGTAACAGCTGCTGATGGTAAAGTTTACGGTGCTCCTGCTGTTATCGAGTCACTTGTTATGTACTACAACAAAGACTTGGTAAAAGAAGCTCCAAAAACTTTTGCTGACTTAGAAAACCTTGCTAAAGATAGCAAATATGCCTTCGCTGGAGAAGATGGAAAAACTTCTGCTTTCCTAGCTGACTGGACAAACTTCTACTATGCATATGGACTTCTTGCTGGTAACGGTGCTTACGTATTCGGACAAAACGGTAAAGACGCCAAAGATATCGGTCTTGCAAACGACGGTTCTATCGCAGGTATCAACTACGCTAAATCTTGGTATGAAAAATGGCCTAAAGGTATGCAAGATACTGAAGGTGCTGGCAACTTAATCCAAACTCAATTCCAAGAAGGTAAAACAGCTGCTATCATCGACGGACCTTGGAAAGCTCAAGCCTTTAAAGATGCTAAAGTAAACTACGGTGTTGCAACTATCCCAACTCTTCCAAATGGAAAAGAATATGCTGCATTCGGTGGTGGTAAAGCTTGGATCATCCCATCAAGCACTAAGAACCTTGAAGGCGCTCAAAAATTTGTAGACTTCCTTGTTTCAACTGAAGAACAAAAAGCCTTCTACGATACAACTAACGAAATCCCAGCTAACACTGAAGCTCGTACATATGCTGAAGGTAAAAATGATGAGTTGACAACAGCTGTTATCAAACAGTTCAAGAACGCTCAACCAATGCCAAACATCTCTCAAATGTCTGCAGTTTGGGATCCAGCGAAAACTATGCTCTTTGATGCTGTAAGTGGTAAGAAAGATGCGAAAACAGCTGCTAACGACGCTGTAACATTGATCAAAGAAACAATCAAACAAAAATTTGGTGAATAAAAAATTTGTTCAAGGGGGGTGGAAATCAAATCCCCCTTTGAATTTATCAATCAAAAACATATATAGTTTAGGTTTTAATTAGAAACCAGTATCCTATGAAAGGAGTTATTATGGAAAAGCAACAACCTAGTAAAGCAGCTCTGCTGTCTATCATTCCTGGGTTAGGACAGATTTACAATAAACAAAAAGCCAAAGGTTTTATCTTCCTTGGTGTAACCATCGTATTCGTCCTTTACTTCCTAGCACTTGCAGCCCCTGAATTGAGCAATCTCATCACTCTTGGTGACAAACCAGGTCGTGATAATTCCCTCTTTATGCTGATTCGTGGTGCCTTCCATTTAATCTTTGTAGTTGTTTATGTACTCTTTTATTTCGCAAATATCAAAGACGCACATACAACTGCCAAACACATTAACAATGGCATACCAGTAGCACTTACCTTTAAAGAAATGGTCAAAGGAATCTATGAAAATGGCTTCCCTTACCTCTTAATCATTCCATCTTACATTGCCATGACTTTTGCGATTATCTTCCCAGTTATCGTAACCTTGATGATCGCCTTTACCAACTACGACTTCCAACACTTGCCACCAAACAAATTGTTGGACTGGGTTGGTTTGACCAACTTTACAAACATTTGGAGCTTGAGTACCTTCCGTTCTGCCTTTGGTGCCGTCCTTTCTTGGACTATCATCTGGGCTTTATCTGCCTCAACTTTACAGATCGTCATTGGTATCTTCACAGCTATCATTGCTAACCAACCATTTATCAAAGGAAAACGTATCTTCGGTGTTATTTTCCTTCTTCCTTGGGCTGTCCCAGCCTTCATCACTATCCTGACATTCTCAAACATGTTTAACGATAGTGTTGGTGCTATCAACACTCAAGTATTGCCAATCTTGGCTAAATTCCTTCCTTTCCTTGATGGTGCTCTTATTCCTTGGAAAACAGACCCAACTTGGACTAAGATTGCCTTGATTATGATGCAAGGTTGGCTTGGATTCCCATATATCTACGTTTTGACCTTGGGTATCTTGCAATCTATTCCTAACGACCTTTACGAAGCAGCTTATATTGACGGTGCTAATGCTTGGCAAAAATTCCGCAACATCACTTTCCCAATGATCTTGGCTGTTGCTGCACCTACTTTGATTAGCCAATACACCTTCAACTTTAACAACTTCTCTATCATGTACCTCTTCAATGGTGGAGGTCCTGGTAGTGTCGGAGGGGGAGCTGGTTCAACTGATATCTTGATCTCATGGATCTACCGTTTGACAACAGGTACATCTCCTCAATACTCAATGGCGGCTGCTGTTACCTTGATTATCTCTATCATTGTCATCTCAATCTCTATGATCGCATTCAAGAAACTACACGCATTTGATATGGAGGACGTCTAAGATGAATAACTCAATTAAACTCAAACGTAGACTGACTCAAACCCTTACTTACCTCTACTTGATTGGTCTATCAATCGTGATTATCTATCCACTGTTGATTACCATCATGTCAGCCTTTAAAGCAGGTAACGTCGCAGCCTTTAAACTTGATACTAACATCGACTTCAATTTTGATAACTTTAAAGGACTCTTTACTGAAACTCTATACGGTACTTGGTATCTCAATACCTTGATCATCGCCTTGGTTACCATGGCGGTTCAAACAAGTATCATCGTACTTGCTGGTTATGCCTACAGCCGTTACAACTTCTTGGCTCGTAAACAAAGTTTGGTCTTCTTCTTGATTATCCAAATGGTGCCAACCATGGCCGCTTTGACAGCCTTCTTCGTTATGGCGCTTATGTTGAACGCCCTTAACCACAGCTGGTTCCTCATCTTCCTATACGTTGGTGGTGGTATCCCGATGAATGCTTGGCTCATGAAAGGCTACTTCGATACAGTGCCAATGTCTCTAGACGAATCTGCAAAACTAGACGGTGCAGGACACTTCCGTCGCTTCTGGCAAATTGTTCTTCCACTTGTTCGCCCAATGGTTGCCGTACAAGCTCTCTGGGCCTTCATGGGACCTTTCGGGGACTACATCCTCTCTAGTTTCTTGCTTCGTGAGAAAGAATACTTTACTGTTGCCGTTGGTCTCCAAACCTTCGTCAACAATGCGAAGAACTTGAAGATTGCCTACTTCTCAGCAGGTGCTATCCTCATCGCCCTTCCAATCTGTATTCTCTTCTTCTTCCTACAAAAGAACTTTGTTTCAGGACTTACAAGTGGTGGCGACAAGGGATAATATATCCCCGCCACCCTTTTCTTATTGCTACAAAATATATACTAACAACAAGCAATTTATCCCCTAGACTTGAAATAAAGCACATTTCTCTATATAATAATACTCATATAGAAAACACCTTTTAGAAAGATACCTATGCTTCCATATCCATTTTCCTATTTTTCAAGTATTTGGGGATTTCGTAAGCCCCTGTCCAAACGTTTCGGGCTCAACTGGTTTCAACTGCTCTTTACCAGTATCTTCCTTATCAGCTTGTCCATGGTACCCATTGCCATCCAAAACAGCTCACAGGAGACTTATCCGCTAGAAACCTTTATCGATAATGTCTATGAACCTCTGACAGATGAAGTTGTCCAGGATCTCTCTGAACACGCTACAATTGTTGATGGTAATTTAACTTATACAGGCACAGCTAGTCAAGCGCCTTCTCTTGTGATTGGTCCAAGCCAAAGCAAGGAATTACCGAAAGACTTGCAACTGCATTTCGATACAAAAGAACTGGTCATCAGCAAGGAAAGCAAGGAGCTGACCCGCATTTCTTACCGAGCTATTCAGACTGAGAGTTTCAAAAGCAAGGACAGCTTGACTCAAGCGATTTCTAAAGACTGGTACCAACAAAATCGTGTCTATATCAGTCTCTTCCTAGTTCTCGGTGCTAGCTTCCTCTTTGGTTTAAATTTCTTTATCGTTTCTCTAGGAGCTAGTCTTCTCCTTTATATCACTAAGAAATCACGCCTCTTTTCATTTAGAACCTTTAAAGAGTGCTACCATTTTATCTTGAACTGTTTAGGATTACCAACTCTGATTACGCTTATTTTGGGCTTGTTTGGCCAAAATATGACAACTCTGATTACCGTACAAAACATTCTTTTTGTTCTATATCTGGTCACTATCTTTTATAAAACGCATTTCCGTGATCCAGATTACCATAAATAGGAGATTTTTATGCCCGTTACGATTAAAGACGTGGCCAAGGCTGCTGGTGTTTCGCCTTCAACCGTAACCCGTGTTATTCAAAATAAATCAACCATTAGCGACGAAACAAAAAAACGCGTTCGCAAGGCGATGAAGGAGCTCAATTACCACCCCAACCTCAACGCTCGTAGCTTGGTAAGTAGTTATACCCAAGTTATCGGCTTGGTCCTTCCTGACGACTCAGACGCCTTCTATCAAAATCCTTTCTTCCCATCTGTCCTCCGTGGTATCGCCCAAGTCGCCTCTGAAAATCACTATGCCATTCAGATTGCAACAGGTAAAGATGAAAAAGAGCGCCTTAAAGCGATTTCACAGATGGTTTACGGCAAACGTGTGGATGGTTTGATTTTCCTTTATGCCGAAGAGGAAGATCCCTTGGTCAAGCTGGTCGCTGATGAGCAGTTTCCCTTCCTCATCCTAGGAAAATCCATTTCACCCTTCATCCCTCTTGTAGATAATGACAATGTCCAAGCTGGTTTTGATGCAACCGAATATTTTATCAAAAAAGGCTGCAAACGAATTGCCTTCATTGGAGGGACTAAGCGACTCTTCGTAACGCAAGACCGTTTAACAGGCTATGAGTCCGCACTCAAGCAATACAAACTGCCTCTTGATGACAAACTGACCTACTTTGCAAATGAATTTCTAGAGGAAAAAGGATATCAGTTTAGCCAACTCCTCTTTCAGCATGACCCGCAGATTGATGCTATCATTACAACCGATAGTCTCCTAGCTGAGGGGGTCTGTGACTATATCGCTAAGCACCAACTCGATGTCCCTGTTCTCAGTTTCGACTCAGTCAATCCCAAGCTCAACTTGGCGGCCTATGTTGATATCAATAGCCTAGAACTTGGTCGTGTTTCTCTTGAAACTATCCTCCAGATTATCAGCGATGCTAAAAGCAATAAACAAATTTGTTATCGCCAGTTGATTGCCCACAAAATTATCGAAAAATAAAAACCAGCTCGAGCTGGTTTTTTTAGTTACTAATTATCTGTTTCAACGAATCGTCCCAGAATATGAACATTCTCAGATACAGAGACAAAGGCACCTGGATCCACCTGTTTCATAATCTGTTTAAATTCATTAAACTCTGCACGTGTAATGACAGTGATTAAAACTGCCTTTCTTTCGTGATTATAGGTTCCTTCTGCATCGTGGATCATGGTTGCTCCGCGGTGCAATTTTTTATGGATTTTTTCAATTACCTTGTCTGGATGATTGGTCACAATCATGGCCTGCATACGCTTTTGCTTGGTAAAGACAGCGTCTGTCACACGGCTAGAGACAAAGATGGTAATCATAGAGTAGAGAGCGTATTTCCAACCAAAGGTCAAGCCTGCTATCAGCATGATGGTTCCATTTACCAAGAAAGAAATACTACCGACGTTCTTACCTGTTTTCTTGCGAATAGTTAGGCTGACGATATCCGTCCCACCACTGGAGATATTGTTTCGAAGAGCAAAACCAATCCCCAAGCCCATGACAACACCCCCAAAAAGGGCATTAATAATGGGATCCTCCGTTAAGGTCGCCACAGGGACAAACTGGATAAAGAAGGAACTCATGGAAACCGTAATAAAGGTAAAGATCGTAAACTTATGGCCAATCTGATACCAAGCCAAGACCATCAAAGGAAAATTAATGGCGTAAAAGGTCAGCGAAATCGGAATATGAAAACCAAACCAGTGATTACTCAAGGCAGAGATAATCTGTGCCAGACCTGTCGCACCACTCGAATACACATGACCTGGTTGGAAAAAGAAATTGACCGCTACTGCTGATAAAAAACCATAGACCAGAGAAGCCGAAATCTTCTCATCGTATTTTTCACGAGAGATGCTTTGTAAGACACGTAAAATTTTTATCTGATGAGCAAAGCGGCGCAGATAATAGCGCCACCGCTTAATTCGTTTTGCTTGTTTCATCTTCTTCTACTTGTAAGCTGAGTTCCTCTAGTTGTTTGAGAGCTACTGTTGAAGGAGCTTGTGTCATTGGATCAGTTGCCTTGTTGTTCTTAGGAAAGGCAATGACTTCACGGATATTTTCTTCTCCTGCTAAGAGCATGACAAATCGGTCAAGCCCGATAGCCAAGCCACCATGTGGTGGGAAACCATAGTCCATGGCTTCAAGAAGGAAGCCAAACTGGTCATTTGCTTCTTCAGCTGAGAAACCAAGAGCCTTGAACATGCGTTCTTGAAGGTCTTTTTGATTGATACGAAGGCTACCACCACCAAGCTCATAACCGTTCAAGACAATATCGTAAGCAATGGCACGAACCTTAGCCAAATCACCTTCTAGTTCGTGAGCTGTCTCTTCCTGTGGAAGTGTGAATGGATGGTGGGCACTCATGTAGCGGCCTTCTTCTTCAGACCATTCAAACATTGGCCAGTCAACCACCCAAAGGAAGTTGAATTTATCGTTATCAATCAAACCAAGCTCTTTGGCAATACGTCCACGAAGGGCACCGAGTGTTGCATTGGCCACTTCAAGCGTATCTGCCACAAAGAGAACGAGGTCCTTATCTTCAAGAGCAAGCGCTGTTGTCAATTCTTCTTGGATGACAGTCAAGAACTTGGCAACTGGTCCGTTTAATTCTCCATCAACTACCTTGATCCAAGCAAGACCTTTGGCACCGTACTGTTTGGCTACTTCCGTCATCTTGTCGATATCTTTACGTGAATAGTTGTCCGCAGCTCCTTTGACTACAATTGCTTTTACAGCAGGTGCTTCTGAAAAGACTTTAAAGTCTACACCTTTAACCACTTCTGTCAAGTCCTGAAGCAACATGTCAAAACGAGTATCAGGTTTATCAGAACCGTAAAGAGCCATCGCATCATCGTATTTCATACGAGGGAATGGCAGCGTTACTTCGATGCCTTTGGTTTCTTTCATCACGCGCGCAATCAAGCCTTCTGTGATATCTTGGATTTCTTGCTCAGTAAGGAAAGATGTTTCCAAGTCAACCTGTGTGAACTCAGGCTGGCGGTCTCCACGCAAGTCCTCGTCACGGAAACATTTAACGATTTGGTAATAGCGGTCAAAACCAGCATTCATCAAGAGTTGTTTCGTGATTTGTGGACTTTGAGGAAGAGCGTAAAAATGCCCTTTATTAACACGAGATGGCACCAAGTAGTCACGCGCCCCTTCAGGAGTTGACTTAGAAAGGAATGGCGTCTCCACGTCGATAAACTCCAACTCATCCAAGTAGTTGCGGATAGAGTGGGTCACCTTAGCACGAAGTTTAAGATTTTCCAACATTTCTGGACGACGAAGGTCGAGGTAACGGTAACGCAAACGCGTATCGTCATTAGCCTCAATGCCATCCTTAATCTCAAATGGTGTTGTTTTAGCTGTATTAAGCACTGTCAGAGCTGTCACGTTTAACTCAACTGCACCTGTTGGCAACTTATCATTGGCTTGCTCACGCGCAACGACTTGACCAGTTACTTCGATAACAAATTCACTACGAAGGCTTTCAGCTGTTGCCATAACCTCTGCAGATACTTTTTCAGGGTTGATAACCAACTGCATGATTCCTTCACGGTCACGAAGGTCGATAAAGATCAAACCACCAAGGTCACGACGACGACCAACCCATCCTTTCAAGGTCATTTCTTGTCCGATGTGTTCCTCACGAACACGACCAGCATACATACTACGTTTCATTGTTTCTCTCCTCTTTTATTCTGTTACTATTTTACCATAAAAGCGCAGGCTCTTCATGAAAATCAGCAGAAAAGTTTGCCAGTCTTTAAAAATCAAGTGAAGGACCTAAAAAATTAGCGCTAAAACAAAAATCCGATGAAAACATCACCGGACTCTTTTATTTTGAATTTTTGCCTGCTTTACGCTTTTCAGCAATTTCGGCTGCCTTTCGAGGCAAGACAATTTCCGTTGTGTAAGCTGTCCCAAAGCGCAAGACACCTGCAATAGGGGCAAAGACGACTGCTAGATAGTTATAGAAGAAATCTCCCTTGAAAGCATAAGCTAGCGCTCCAATGATGAAAAATAGAACGACTGCTTGAATCACTGCTAATAAAATTACTCGTTTCATGTGACCTCCTGACTCTATTATAGCATGAGAATCATCAAAAAGCTGACTAAATTATTCAAAGCGTGGAGAGAAATACTGTAGACCAGACCTTTTCTGCTAATATAAGCCAAGCCCAAGCTAAAACCAAGACTAGTATAGACTAAAAATTGTTGCACATCTCCTGGGAAATGAATCAAGGCAAATAGAACACTAGATACCAGAAGAAACAAAACCTGTTTGCTCTTGTCCTGCTTAGGAAAGAGATAGCGTGCCAACATCCCTCTAAAGATAAGTTCTTCTGTCAAAGGAGCAAAGACCACCACCATAAAGAAACCAAATGCAGGCTGTTCCACTGTCAGTTGAGATACGATTTGTTGACTGACCGACGGATCTTCTGGTAAAAAGAACTGGGCTGTAATAGCCACTAGCAAAACCAGAGTAGGCAACCAGATATGACGATTAAAAGCAGTCGTCTGGATGCTAACCTTTTCTGTCTGATACCATCTGTAAACTCCATAAACATAGGCTCCTGACAGGGCGATATAAAGTGGTAAGACTCCAAAGATTGAAGCCCCTAGTCCAAGAGCTGACAGAGCCATGCTCTGAACCATACCATAGCCAAAGAAAAAGGATAGAACAGCTAGAAGAAACCAGCCAAGGTTTTTAAGTAGTTTCATAAAGTTCTCCTATCTTGCTTTATAGCTATTTTTCAATACAAAGACGTTCGCTATTCCTAACACAAGTACCCAGGCAAGTAACATACCGATGTTAGAAAAAGATATTTCCCCACCTTTTTTATTTAAAAGATTTACAATTGGACCGATGAACGAGTAATCCAACACTTTCTGAATCGTATCATTTTGAAGAGCAATTATAGGTAAAAAAGAGATGATTAACATAGGGAAGATACTATAAACTTGCGCTTTAGATTGAGTATCTGACACTGCACCGATTAGAAGGTTGAGAAAAATAATACTAATAGTTGCTAGGAGTAAATAGATAACATAGGCCAATAAGTAACTTGATAGATCTACTTTAAGATAGATGGGCAGTACAATCATAGCAAATAACATTATCAAAATAGGGAGAACAAGCATACTGAAAGTATATTCAGTTGCTGTCACACCACTTAGGATGAGTGATTTGAGATTGCGCTTTTCCTTATCTTCAGCCATCATAATCGATACCATATAACCACTTCCCATGCTCAAGACCATCGTCAAGCTAGCAGATAGTAAAAACAGGCTCAATTCTCCATTCTTATTTAAAAATTCATTATATAGAACAGTCGCTCCAAAAGGCATCAATAGAGTCGCCAACAAAGTTGAATTGCTGATAAGAACTTGTAATCTTAACCATAGTAGGGCATTTAATTTTCTAAACATCTAACTTTTCTCCTGTCAATCTGATAAAGATTTCTTCTAAAGTTGGCTCACAAGAGTGGACCACCATCAAATCTGTCGTGTCTAAATGTGGTAATTCTTCAAACGGAACTATCTGTTCTCGTCCGTCGTTATAAACCACACGTACCTTCTTATCCACATGGTACTTCTGGATAATATCTTGCGGACTTCCATACTCTATTAAGTTCCCCTTATTCAAAAGAGATAAGCGATCACAAAGCAGAGTTGCTTCATTCATATCATGCGTGGTCAGAAAGATAGTTGTCCCCGCCTGCTTTAATTCTTGGAGTAGGGTATGAATCATCTTAGATGTTGTAGGGTCTAAGCCACTGGTTGGCTCATCTAGAAAGAGAATCTTAGGAGCATTAAGAAGGGCACGAGCCAAGAACATTCGTTGTTTCATTCCAGTAGATAGTTTTTCTGCGATAATATCTTTAGCATCTGCCAATCCAACCTGTTGAAGCACCTGAACTACTCTATCTGACTTGAGACCATATAACTTAGCATAGATGAGCAGATTTTTGTAAAGACTCATCTTTTCATAAAAACCACTGCCATCACTAACAATACCAATTTGTTCCAAATCATTTGAGGTTAAATCTTGAGAATTCTTGCCTAACAAAACTGTTTTACCTTGATCTGCAGCCAACTGACCTGTTAAGACATTGATCATGGTTGTTTTACCTGAGCCAGAAGGGCCAAGAAAACCAAAGATTTCTCCCTCCTTAATCTCAAAAGAAATCTGGTGAAGAGCTTTTTTGCTCCCAAAACTTTTGCTTACATTTTCAACACGAATCATAGAAACTCCTTTATTTGAAATAGCGTTTTACCATAGGTAACTGCATCACATTGATATAAATATGGATTACTCCTACAAGCAAGAAGGCTAGTAGCTGAATTTCTCCTGTCAAGAAAGAAACGATAAAAAGAAAAATATATAAGCCTGGTAAGACATACTGATTTAATTGGAATAAAATCCGAAAACTCTGTTCCAAATTAGCCTTGCGCTCCCCTTCATCGTAAGAATCGAAATGCTCTAAGATATCCTTTGGTGTAGAGAAAAATACCAAATCAAACTGACGAACAATCGCAATGGTCTTAAAAAGATATTTTTGAACACTGAAAATCAGCACTAATGCCAAAAAAGAAAGAGAGAAGGTTATATGGCTTCCATTTAGTACAACCCCTTCACTACCTGAGATGAAAAGAGCCAATAAAATCGCTACACTTGCAATATTAAAAGCAATGGTTCCAAACTCGAGATTCCGATACATTTGCACATAATAGGTTTCATTCAGATCATCATCCATTTCCTCTTGATACAAGGAATGAAATTTTCTGCTTTTCTTTAAGAAATTGAAAGTCAAAAGAATGATAATGAAACCTAACAGTAAACAAATAGCTGATATCCATGGTATCAAGACTTTTACATCTAACATAATTCCGTGGGATTCAGCAAGTGCCTTAAACATCCCTACAAACATGCCTAAGAAACCTCCCAAGACAATAGACATTAAAAATAATAATAATCCACGTTTCTTTTTCTTTTTCATATTCATTCTCCTTTTTCACTTGCTAGATTTTTTGATTTCTTTTCAATCCATTCAACTACTGGGATGAGAGCAAAATAGGCCCAAACAAATTTGTTACTTTGATAGGGACTAAACCAGCCTAAGTCTATCCCAATCAGTAGAAATACGCTGACTAATAGAGCTATGGCAACTACATAATAAATCACTTTATACTTGTTCATCACTCGTCCTCCTCCAAGCGAAATACCGATTCGACTGTTTCGTTGAAAATGTGAGATATTTTCAGGGCAATGATAATGGATGGGGTGTACTCATCCCGTTCTAGTAGGCTAACGGTCTGTCTGGAAACCCCTGCCAGCTTGGCTAGGTCGGTTTGATTGAGACTATCGCGAGCCCGAAGCTCTTTTAGACGATTTTTTAGTTGCATGTTACACACCTACTCTCCATCAAATTCAACGGTTTGGATATCCTCAATACGTTGCAACTTGAATTTTTCTTTCCCCTTTTTATCAACACTACGTAGTTTGACCCATTCCTCGTCAACATCCACAACTTCCCAGTTATCTGGCCCAATATACACTCCCGTTATAATTGGTTTCTTTCCAATCATTTCTTGCAATAATCTCGACATTTCTGCGTTTCCTTTCTCTTTTCGCTCAAGTTTTTTGATTTTCTTCTCTAGTTTCTTAATTTTTTCAGAATTATTAGAATAAAAGAAAATCATAAATAGTATAAATACTACTACCCACATCATAGCTCCTTTCTGCTTCCTATTTCTTAACTTGAATTTATTGTAACACATCTTTTTCTTTTTGACAAGCATATTTGTCAAAAAGTTTATGATTTTTGTCATTTTGCAAAAGAAAAAGGTCAGAGTAGTTTTCTGACCAGTTTGTCTATCATTAAAAGCCTAGTTTTTCAAAGATTTCTGAGAAGTTTTGGCTGATTGTCTCAAGTGATACTTGCAATTCTTCTCGGGTTTGGTTGTTCTTAACCGTTACTTGTCCGCTTTCGACTTCACTCTCTCCTAGGGTGATGAGGGTCTTAGCCGCAAAGACATCGGCTGACTTGAACTGAGCTTTGAGCTTACGGTTGAGGTAATCACGCTCTGCTTTGAATCCTTGTTGGCGAAGAGCCTGTACCAATTCCAAGGCCTTGACATTTGCTCCATCACCCAAGACTGCGATATAGGCATCTAGGGCGTTTTCGATAGGGAGGGCCACACCTTGCTTTTCAAGAATGAGAAGCAGGCGCTCTACACCAAGTCCAAAACCAAAGCCAGCAGTTTCAGGGCCACCAAAGTAAGAAACCAAACCATCGTAGCGACCACCCGCACAGACTGTCAAATCATTGCCCTCAATCTCTGTGATAAACTCGAAAATAGTATGATTGTAGTAGTCCAGACCACGCACCATATTGGTATCGATGATGTAGTCTACTCCAAGATTTTCCAACATCTGACGCACAGCATCAAAATGAGCTTGGCTTTCTTCATCAAGGAAGTCCAAGATAGAAGGCGCATTCTCTACTGCTACCTTGTCTTCTTTTTCCTTAGAGTCCAAGACACGGAGAGGATTTTCCTCCAAGCGACGTTGACTATCCTTAGACAAGGTCTCCTTGAGCGGTGTCAAATAGTCAATCAAGGCTTGACGGTAGGCCGCACGACTCCCAGGATTTCCAAGAGTGTTAAGATGTAATTTAACACCTTGGATGCCGATTTCTTTCAAGAAATGAGCTGCCATAGCGATGGTTTCCACATCGGTAGCTGGATTGCTAGAGCCAAAACACTCAACACCAATCTGGTGGAACTGGCGCAAACGCCCTGCCTGTGGACGCTCATAGCGGAACATAGGGCCCATGTAGTAGAACTTACTTGGCTTTTGCACTTCTGGGGCGAAGAGTTTATTTTCCACGTAGGAACGGACAACTGGCGCTGTTCCTTCTGGACGGAGAGTAATATGGCGATCACCCTTGTCATAAAAGTCATACATTTCCTTGGTTACGATATCCGTTGTATCTCCGACAGAACGGCTGATAACCTCGTAATGCTCAAAAATAGGCGTGCGCACTTCTGCATAGTTATAGCGCTTGAAAATCTCACGGGCAAAGCCCTCAACGTACTGCCATTTAGCAGACTCAGCAGGTAAAATATCCTGCGTTCCTTTTGGTTTTTGTAATTTCATAGGGAATCCTCTTTAAACTTAATAGTCTTATTTTACCATAAATAGAGGGATTAAGACAGTGAGAAAAAAATTAGGATTTATACTCAATGAAAATCAAAGAGCAAACTAGGAAACTAGCCGCAGGCTGTACTTGAGTACGGCAAGGCGACGTTGACATGGTTTGAATTTGATTTTCGAAGAGTATTAGATATCATTTTTGAGATTAAGGATTGTCAAAAGAATAGCTAGCAAGGAAAGACCAACAAATAGCATCCAAGTCAACTGTATATTCCATACGGCTACAAGTGAAAAACAAGCTGTTCCCACAGGTACGGATAAGGTAAACAATAAGCCTAAAAAATTACTGGTACGAGCTAAAACCTCTGGAACTAGATTTTTCATGAGCATGGCACTAATCTTTGGTGTAACTTTACCACACACATACAGAGTTAAAAAGAGAAATAGCAAACCAAGCACGACTTGATTGAATACGTTAGCTAAACCAACTAGACTGAGTCCTACAGTCGCCCACATCATCAATCTAGGCAAGGACTGTTTCCCAACATAATCATTGCCCGTAAGGCTACTGATGATGATTGCTAACAAAGCACAGAATTGACTGATAAATAACGCCTCTGTGTAAGAAAAATCCAAAAGTGAATGGCTCAAAAAGAAGATATTATAAATTCCACCCAAGGCGCCACCCAAGGCATTGATAAGCAAAACAGCAAAGAGCATAAAACCAAAGTTTTTCTGTCCACCTTTAAGAAAAACAAGGCGTAAATTTCGGTAAATTGTCAGGAACTGCTCTTTGATAGAAAGCTTCTCATTTTTTAGGATTTCACCATCAGCAGATGAAATTGACAGGCTCAATTTGCTTCTTCCTAAAAAGAGAACAGAGGCTGATACGA
This sequence comes from Streptococcus mitis, assembly GCF_965111735.1. Classification (GTDB taxonomy): domain Bacteria; phylum Bacillota; class Bacilli; order Lactobacillales; family Streptococcaceae; genus Streptococcus; species Streptococcus mitis_DR. The sequence continues at coordinate 132,894 of NZ_OZ217346.1, read as the reverse complement.
GGAAGAAACAGGCATTGATTCCCGCAACGAGGGAAAAATTGTTGACCGATAAACCTAAGAGCCAGACTCCAAAAGCTTGACCACCAATAGCTGAAATATAGGTGATGAACTGGGAAAAAGAGTAAGCCTCCATCAAATCATCTTCAGCTACTTTTTCCTTAATGAGAGGCATGCGCAAACCACCAGCAAAATCACTGATAACATCACTAATGACATTGATTAAGCACAGGCTAGAAAAGGCAAAGAGACTAGCTTGCTGAACAACTAGGGCTGCTAGAAAAAATAAAACCGCCTGAAATAAACCGCTATAGACCATCCATTTGACCTTGTCTCTCGTGTAATCTGCCCGAATCCCTACAAAAACTGTAAAGAGAGTCGGAATAATCATGACAATATTCGCCATAGCAACAGCAAAAGATGCTTGTGGCAGAGTCGATGCATAGACGATAAAGACCAGATTGAAAATCGAAGCACCAAAAGCATTAAAGAAGCGTGACAAAGTCAAGAGTCGATAAGCTTGATTTCTGAACAATAGTTTCATAGATAATCTCCCTTCTTGTTCGAAGTTTTATATGAAGTATGATTATAGTATAGCACTAAGAAATTTTAGAGGAAAACTTTTGAATATATGCAACAAACAAAATGAGCAAAAAACGATAGAACTTCTTTGATGGCCTGATAGAGCTCAACAGTTCTATCGCTTCAAATTTTAAATTATTTTCTTAGTTTGCAAATATTCAACAATCGGAGGTTTTTCTGTAGTATTCGGCAGATTTGTTACAGCCTAGCATCTCAAAAATACGGACAGCATCTTCCATCTTTTTCTGGCCTTCCTTGACTCTACCTTGTTTGCTATCAAGGAGACCTTCTGCCCACAAATAAACAATTCGGAAATAGGTCTCATTTTCCTCGTAGAAATGCTCTTCTATGACACGTTTAAAATAATAGGCATTGGTAAATTCTTCACACTCAATGCTGGCTAAAAAGCCATTCAATAGTATAGTGTGAAAAAGGTTTCGATTGCCAGACATTTCCATTAGAAAATCAGATTTACGTACCATTTCTCGTACATATCTAGTAAAAAGAGAAACAGATAAAAAGGGAGAACTGACTGAAAATAAATGGAGTTCATAGATTCCCCAAATCTCGGTAGAAAACAAATAATCATGAAGGACTTTCGCTTCCTCTGCTGTTAACTCGACTCTTTCATCCATGCTCTTCATATAAGACTTGATAATAATGGCATTTAGAATATGTTTCTGTTTATTTTGAGAATGGGCATGCTTTTGATACTCCCTGCGATACAAGTCCTCAAGCGGAGCTATATTCTTTGGATCCAAGACATCTAGGATTTCTTTTCTCAACTCAGAATCTGTATCATACTGAAAACCTCTCGCCAGAAAGAGGATTTCCTCCACACTGGCAGATATATTTTCTAGGGCAAATAGAAACTTTTCCACCGAAAGCTCACTCTGACCAGTTTCAAAGCGGGACAACATAGACGCCGAAAATTGTCCCCCAGTTGCTTGTCTCAGCGAGATATTTCTTGACTCTCGTAATTGTCTAAAGACTTTTCCAATCTGCTCCATAGGCTTCCCCTTAATTAAATATTTTCTACATATTATCATATTTTTTCAGAAAATTCATCAAAAACTTGCCAAATTGTCAGAATTATGAGAAAATAGAGGATATTTATCGTGTGGAGGGACTGCTATGAGAGACGATATCAAAATCAATGACCGTGCTTTGGCCTTACAAGACCAAATTATCGAAAAACTAGAGAAGGTTTTTGATACAGATGTAGAATTGGATGTTTACAATCTAGGGTTGATTTATGAAATCAATCTGGATGAAACGGGTCTCTGCAAGATTGTCATGACCTTCACTGACACTGCCTGCGATTGTGCCGAAAGTTTGCCTATCGAAATTGTCGCAGGTCTGAAACAAATCGAGGGTATCGAAGATGTCAAGGTTGAAGTTACCTGGTCGCCTGCTTGGAAAATCACACGAATCAGTCGCTACGGCCGTATTGCCCTGGGACTGCCACCACGTTAAGCAGGTAAATTACTTTTTAAGATGAAAAGAAGCAAGCCAAAGTTGGCTTGCTTTTTGAATTTACTTTTTACCTGACTTGTCCATATTCCAGAAGTCTGTCACGGCTCCGCGTGAAGCAGATGATACGATATGGGCATATTTACCGAGGACACCACGACTATAGAGTGGTGGCAAGGTTGTTTCTGCCTTGCGTTTTTCAAGTTCTTCTTCGGATACGGCCATGGAAATTTCTTTGGTATCTTGGTCAACCGTAACGATATCACCTGTACGAAGGTAGGCAATTGGTCCACCATCCTGAGCTTCAGGGGCGATATGTCCAACAACCAGACCATAAGTACCACCAGAGAAACGCCCATCCGTCAAGAGGGCAACCTTGTCTCCTTGACCTTTACCAACAATCATTGATGAAAGTGAGAGCATCTCAGGCATACCAGGACCACCCTTAGGTCCAACGAAACGAACAACGACTACATCGCCATCAACGATTTCATCTGTCAGAACAGCCTGAATAGCATCTTCTTCTGAGTCAAAGACCTTAGCTGGACCAACGTGACGACGCACTTTAACACCTGATACTTTAGCAACCGCACCATCAGGGGCAAGGTTCCCGTTCAAGATGATAAGCGGACCGTCTGCACGTTTTGGATTTTCAAGTGGCATGATAACTTTTTGACCTGGTGTAAGGTCTGCAAAGTCAGCCAAGTTTTCAGCTACAGTCTTACCAGTACATGTAATGCGGTCTCCATGAAGGAAACCATTTGCCAAGAGGTATCTCATAACCGCAGGCACACCACCGACTTCATAGAGGTCTTGGAAGACATACTGACCAGATGGTTTCAAGTCGGCCAAGTGAGGCACACGCTCTTGGATCGTATTGAAGTCCTCAAGTGACAAGTCAACATTGGCAGCATGGGCAATGGCAAGCAAGTGAAGAGTGGCGTTTGTAGAACCACCGAGAGCCATAGTTACAGTGATAGCATCTTCAAAGGCTTCACGAGTCAAGATATCTGATGGCTTGAGACCGAGCTCCAGCATCTTAACAACAGCACGTCCCGCTGCTTCGATATCTTCTTTCTTATCAGCTGATTCAGCTGGGTGAGATGAAGAACCTGGCAAACTCATACCGAGAACTTCGATAGCGGTCGCCATGGTATTAGCTGTATACATACCGCCACAGCCACCAGGGCCAGGGCAGGCATTACATTCAAGACGTTTCACATCCTCAGCTGTCATGTCACCGTGGTTCCATTTTCCGATACCCTCAAAAACAGAAACCAAGTCGATGTCTTTGCCATCAAGATTTCCCGGTGCAATAGTTCCACCGTAGGCGAAAATAGCTGGAATATCCATATTGGCAATGGCAATCATAGAACCAGGCATGTTCTTGTCACAGCCACCGATAGCGACAAAGGCATCAACGTTGTGACCACCCATAGCCGCCTCGATAGAGTCTGCAATGATATCACGAGATGTTAGGGAGAAACGCATACCAGGCGTTCCCATAGCAATCCCGTCCGCTACGGTAATGGTTCCAAACTGCACAGGCCAAGCACCTGCCGATTTGACACCTTCTTTAGCCAATTTCCCAAAATCATGCAAGTGAATGTTACATGGTGTATTTTCCGCCCAAGTCGAAATCACTCCCACAATCGGTGTTTCAAAGTCCTTATCTGTCATACCAGTCGCACGAAGCATGGCACGGTTTGGTGATTTTACCATACTGTCATAAATGCTACTGCGGTGACGCTTATCTAATTCAGTCATTTGTTCCCTCCCATTTCAGTTTTTACTATTATAGCACATTTTAAAAGCAATGAACAGAAGAAAATTCTTGAATTTTCAGAAAATTCTATACACATATAAACATTTTAAATTAAAAACAACAAAGCGGATCAGGGCACTTTCTGATTACCAGAATATGCTTTTAATCCGCTCGCTTTAAATAACGTAATGTAATTTTTACAGAAGTTCTTTCAGATAAGTGTATTTAATATCTATCTTGCATTATAAAACGCTAAAACTGAACTGCACCCCAAAAGTTAGACAGAAAAAATCTAACTTTTGGGGTGTTTTTATTATGAAATTAACTTATGATGATAAAGTTCAGATCTATGAACTTAGAAAACAAGGCTATAGCTTGGAGAAGCTTTCAAATAAATTTGGGATAAACAATTCTAATATTAGGTACATGATTAAATTGATTGATCGTTACGGAATAGAGTTCGTCAAAAAAGGGAAAAATCGTTACTATTCTCCTGATTTAAAACAAGAAATGATTCATAAAGTCTTACATGAAGGCTGGACTAAAGATAGAGTTTCTCTTGAATACGGCCTCCCAAGTCGTACGATACTTCTTAATTGGCTAGCACAATACAGGAAAAACGGGTATACTATTGTTGAGAAAACAAGAGGGAGAGTACCTAAAATGGGACGTAAACGGAAGAAAACTTGGAAGGAAATGACAGAACTAGAGCGACTCCAAGAGGAGAATGAACGCTTACGTACCGAGGTTGCTTACTTAAAAAAGTTAAAAGAGCTGGAAGACAGGGACGAAGCCATACAGCAAGAAAGGCAGAGACAATTAGAGAAATGGCTTCAGGAGGATTTCGACTAGATTTACTTCTTGAAGCGGCTCGTTTACCTCGCTCAACTTACTACTATCAGTTGAAGAAACTAGATGGACTTGACAAAGATAAAGAGCTTAAAACCGAAATTCATGCCATTTATAATGACCATAAAGGAAATTATGGCTATCGGAGAGTTACTCTTGAACTAAGAAATCGTGGTTTTGTAGTGAATCATAAGAAAGTTCAACGTCTGATGAAGCTCCTTGGTTTAATAGCTCGAATTCGTCGGAGACGAAAGTATTCTTCCTACCAAGGAGAGATTGGCAAGAAAGCAGAGAATCTCATTCAACGCCAGTTTGAAGCATCGAGACCAATGGAAAAGTGCTACACAGATGTGACAGAATTTGCCATTCCAAATAGCACGCAGAAATTGTATTTATCGCCTGTTTTAGATGGCTTTAACAGCGAAATTATTGCTTTTAATCTTTCTTGTTCTCCTAATTTAGAACAAGTAAAAACGATGTTGGAACAGGCCTTCACAGAGAAACACTACGAGAATACTGTTCTTCATAGTGACCAAGGATGGCAATACCAACACGATTCGTATCATCGGTTCCTAGAGGGTAAGGGAATTAAAGCATCTATGTCGCGTAAGGGCAATAGCCCAGATAATGGTATGATGGAGTCCTTCTTTGGCATTTTAAAATCCGAAATGTTTTATGGTTATGAGAAGTCGTTTCAGTCGCTTAAGCAATTGGAACAAGCCATTGTAGACTATATTGATTACTACAACAATAAACGAATTAAGGTAAAACTAAAAGGACTTAGCCCTGTACAATACAGAACTAAATCCTTTGGATAAATTAATTATCTAACTTTTTGGGGTCAGTACAAACTTTCTCTTTTATATTCGATTCACTCAAACCATACTCATTAAGAAGATAATCCATTTTCCCTACTTGACCGAATCTTTCTTGAACACCCATCCGATGAATTTTTGTTATTCCATCATCAGAGAATAATTCACATAAAGCACTGCCAATTCCACCTATCTGATTGTGGTTTTCTACAGTAAATATAGTTTTTCCGCTTAACATTGTTTTTATCTGTTCTGGTATCGGTTTGATTCTAAATAAATCTATCACACCTACTGAATAACCTAATTTAGACAGTTCATCCGCAACTCGAATACTTGGAGCAACCATTATGCCAGAAGCAACTATTACAACATCTTCACCGTGTCTTAACTCAATGTAGCCTTTAGAAAAATCTTCTCCACCTTGATATACAGCCTCTGGAGCTTTTCTAATTGTTCGAATATATTTTAGTCCTTTTAATTCTAATGTCTGGTTCAAGATTTCACGAAATTGGATATCATCAGTTGCTTCAAAAATGATTGATTTAGGAATTAAACGTAACAATCCAATTTCTTCAAATGGCATATGTGTTCCACCATTCATCTCTGCCGTTACTCCTGCATCTGAGCCAATCACAGTGGCATCCAATTGTGCGTACCCAAGAGAAATAAATAATTGATCAAATACTCTTCGTGAAGCAAAAGGGCCAAATGTATGAAGATAAGGTCTAAACCCCTGAATAGATAAACCTGCTGCAAGCCCGACCATTTCTGCTTCCATGATCCCAACATTCACATAACGGTCTCCAAAGTCCTTTTCAAGATTATTAGTAGCCATCGAACTTGACAAGTCTGCTTCTAAAACTACTATATCAGAATAACTTTGGTTAGCTTCTAGAAGGAAATCTCTATACACATGTCGTAATTCTTTCGTACTTCTCATCATTCTGTTTCCTCCAATTCCTGACTTAATCTTTCTACAACTGAAGTTAACATTTGTCTCTCCTCTACAGTAGGGCGAAGATGATGATTGGATTTCATTTCTTCCAGCTCTCGAACTCCTTGACCTTTAATAGTGTCTAATACAATACACTTAGGGGATGAATTATTTGACTGTTTTAATTGGATAATCCCTTCATAAATTTCTCTAATATCTGAACCATTGACCCTAATGGATTCAAACCCAAATGCTGAGAATTTTTCTACAAAATCACCTGGATTACAAATATCCTTTGTAAAACCATCTAATTGTTTTTTGTTATCGTCTACAAATACAATTAAATTAGATAACTGTTGATGAGAAGCAAACTGTATAGCCTCCCAACATTGTCCCTCATTTAACTCACCATCTCCAACAATAGCATAGGTATAAAAGGGACTTTTTCTTATTCTCTGACCATATGCAAGTCCGGTTGCAACACTAATTCCCTGTCCTAAAGAGCCAGTTGTCATATCTATGCCCGGCGTTAGATTTCTATCAGGATGAGACGGTAATTTGGTTCCATTTGTATTTAAAGAATGTAAGAATTCTTTGTCAAAGAAACCATTCAAATAGAGTGTGCTGTACAAAGCTGGTCCAGCATGTCCCTTGGATAAAACAAAATAATCTCTATCTCGTGACGCAAATATTTCTGGAGTCATCGGCATTATTTCACCATAAAGCACTGCTAAAACTTCTACTATAGACAGACTCCCTCCATAATGGCCGAATCCAAGATGATTCAATGTTCTAAGAGTATTTAATCGGATTTTTGTTGCAAATTTTCTTAACTCATCTTCTCTATTTTCACTTAAAATCATCCCTTATTCCTCCTTTGCAGATGGCTTTTTAATAAAGGATACTCCAAACATAACTGCTAGAATAAGAACAAGACCAATAACAATGCCTGCTTGTGAGCCAAATTGATTCAACATTCCTAAAATAATTCCTGATAGACCAAAATCTGCATCTGAGAAAGTTGACCCTTGGAAACCAAGTCCTCCCAAAACTGGCATTAAAAAGACTGGAAGAAAACTAATTAAAATACCTTGTAAAAATGCTCCAATAGTGGCTCCACGAACACCACCAGATGCATTCCCAATGACACCTGCAGTCGCTCCACAGAAGAAATGAGGCACAACGCCTGGTAAGATGACAACCGTTCCTGAAGCAATCATAATTGCCATACTTACTAAACCACCAACAAAACTAGAGATAAATCCAATTAGGACTGCATTAGGTGCATAAGTATAAACAATCGGACAATCCAAAGCAGGTTTTGAATTAGGTACAAGACGCTCTGAAATACCTTTAAAGGCTGGAACAATTTCACCCAAAATAAGGCGAACACCTGCTAAAATAACAAATACACCTGCTGCAAATTGACCTGCTAATTGTAAAGCATAAACTAGACCACTTGTACCATTACTGATTTCTTTTTCTATATATTCTGACCCTGCAAAGATAGCTACAATAATGTAAATAACTGCCATAGATAAAGTAATACTAACAGTACTATCACGTAAAAAAGCTAAACTCTTTGGGAATTTAATGTCCTCTGTTGATTTTGATTTGTCACCGATAAGGCTACCAGTGAAACCACTCAACCAATATCCCAAAGAACTGAAATGACCTAAAGCCACCTTGTCATTTCCAGTTAATTGAACCATATATTTTTGTACAAATGCTGGAGAAATACTCATAATAATACCGAGTGCTAATCCTCCTAGTAAGATAAGAGGCAAACTAGTAAAGCCAGCAACTGATAAAATGACCGCAATCATACACGCCATATATAGAGTGTGGTGCCCTGTTAAAAAGATATATTTGAATCGAGTAAAACGAGCGATTAAGATATTGAACACCATACCTGCAAACATAATCATTGCAGTAGCTGAGCCATATGTTGTTAAAGCTACAGCTACAATTGCTTCATTATTCGGTACAACTCCAGATAAATGAAAAGCATGCTCAAACATGGTACCAAATGGATTTAAAGAATTTTGCACAATTCCTGCACCACCAGATACAACTAAGAAACCAACAAAGGTCTTAATTCCGCCTTTAATAATGTCAGGTAATTTCTTCTTCTGAAGAACTAATCCTAAGATTGCAATTAAAGCTACTAAAATAGCTGGTGTACTAACAATATCCAATATGAACTTCATCATGACGCTAGCCTCCTATATAAGTTCTTTTTCTTCACAAATTTTAGTAATTAATTCTCGTAGCTCGTCCATATCAATAATACTATTTAAGATACGAACATCTCCAAGATGACTAGCTGAATCAGCTAGATCACGACCAACAATCCAAATATCAGCTGCATTTGGATCTGCTCCACCTAAATCATAGTGTTCAACTTCTACATCTGAAACATTCAAATCACTCAATACAGATTCAATATTCATCTGTACCATAAAACTTGAACCTAATCCTGAACCACAAGCTGTACCAATTTTTAACATTATCTAATCCTCCTGTTTAATTATCATTTCAATGTCATCATAGTTTTTTGATGATATTAAAGTTTGAACATGATTTTTATCTCTTAAAATTGTTGTTAAATGTGACAAAGCCTTTAAATGACTCTCATTATCAATAGCTGCAATACAAATCAACAATCTTACCTCTTGTTCTGGATTATCCAATAAATAAATCGGTTCTTCCAAAACTAACATTGACATTCCTATTTCATTCACACCTTCATCTGGCCGAGCGTGAGGAATTGCTACTCCCTTCCCTAAATTAATAAAAGGCCCAAACTCTTCTACTTTTTGAATCATTGCCTCAGGGTAGTTCTCAGTTATCTTATGTTGATCCAAAAGCGGTTTAGCTGCTAAACGAATTGCCTCCTTCCATCCTAATTTTTCCGAACTAACCTGATAAGTTTCTTTTGTAATTAATTCTTCTAACAATGGTAACACTTCCTTTCTGTTCATTTCTTGATAGAGATACCTCTTTAATGCTAATTTTAACTCTAATTCTTGTGTGATTACACTATATCGTCTTACTATGCTAATTATCTGATTAAGCTCAATATCTCGATAACCTGTATCTGGGAAATCTTTTGATACCAATTCAACTAACTGTGTTGTTTGTTCTTCCGTCATCATAACAGAAACTAGATAATTTGGCTTCTCTGTATCCACCTTTATAGTAGAAAAAACCATATCATAGTCACTACTAGTTTTCGCATATAAATCATCAATCTTTGAGGTTCCTATAAACTCAATTTGAGGGAATAATGCTAATAGATTCTCTTTTATCATCAATGAAGAACTAATTCCATTAGGACAGATAATTGCTGCTTTATAACATTTTTGAGGCAAATTGTCTGCTTTCTTTAAATATCCTCCAAAATGGATAACAAAATATGCTGTTTCACTATCAGGTATGGGCTTGTCAATAGCGTCCATCAAGGGAGTCAAAGAATCTTTTACTAGTTCAAATAAATCAGGATAATGTTCTTTAACATGCAACACATATTCATTTGAGCTAGGTAAGCCGAACTTTAATCTATAGTAAGCCGGTATAAGGTGACGGCGAAGATTTTCTCTCAATACTTCTCTTTGTTTAAAATGTAACAAAGAAATATCTTCCATTCTACTTATAATAGCCTCTGTTAATTGATTAAAGTAAACCGGAGCAACATCTACTTCACCTTCAAAGCAACTTGATAATAAAACTGTGACATAGCGATAATCATCCTCTGAAAATACCGTATCTATAATTCCCAAATCAACTACTGTATCTAATAAAATAGTCGTTATATCTTGAATAATAGGAGATACTAATGTCTCTGAAAGACATACTCTTTCAACATCCCTTTGATACCTACATATAATGAATACTAAACCGAAAAGGCAAACTTTTAATTGATTAACAATAGGTACTATCTGTAGCTTTTCATAATAATCTTTAACTACCTGATCAATCAAATCATAAGTTAATGAATACCCCCAACTGGATAAAACATAATCCAACCCCCAAATCCCTATGGAGGATTCCAGCAACTCACTAACCATTTGAAAAGCTAAACGGTGCTTATTCCACTCTGAGCCGTGTAAAGTATAACCTTTTGCTCTACTGTACCCTAGCTCCAAATCATTATCTAACATAATCTTTCTTAATGATTGAATATCAGATAAGGTTGTATTCTTACTTACTTTCAAAAAGTCTTGGTAATGATTATTCGATATAAAATCTAATCGGCAAAAAGTGTAAAGATAGATTAATGCTAAGCGAGTCGACTTTGGTAAAACCAATTCATCCGACTTAATAATATCTGTCAAAGACTGCTTCGTACGATTTGATAAACTATAGCGACCTTGTTTTTTATCCAGCACTATCCCTTTATTAGCTAGATAAGGCACTAAATAATCTATTCCTTCTTTGACTTCCTTTATAGGTAAGCTCACCTTAACAGATAATTCATATAATGATAGCTCACAATGATCCATCAAAGTCATCAAAATAACTAGTGCTCTATAATCAAACATTTCTCTCCCTTTCTAACTACAATTATAGTGTAAAAGTTATAAGAATAAAAGAGTATTTCAGCACAATATAATCTCACCTACTACAAGTAATTATTGGGCTGAAACTTTTTAGTAATTATTTTTCAACTTTCTATTGACTTTTAAAAACAAAGTGATATCATTTAGGTTTTAGTAATATCAACTGAGTAATATCTTCTAATTTTTTCATCTTTTTTTGTCAAGTAACTTTACTTTACAAAAAAAATGTGTTATCCTAGTATGGTTGATGAAAATCAGTAGATTGAATCGAATATAAATACCTAAAGGAGAAATCAAAATGGCAGTACCTGCACGTCGCACTTCAAAAGCGAAGAAAAACAAACGTCGTACACACTACAAAGTAACAGCTCCATCTGTGAACTTTGACGAAACTACTGGAGATTACTCACGTTCTCACCGTGTATCACTTAAAGGATACTACAAAGGACGTAAAATCGCTAAAGCTTCATCAGCTGAATAATAGAAGGGAGATACCATGCGCGTAAATATTACACTTGAACACAAAGAATCTGGTGAACGCTTGTACCTTACTTCTAAAAACAAACGTAACACTCCAGACCGTCTTCAATTGAAGAAATACTCACCAAAACTTCGCAAACACGTTGTGTTTACAGAAGTAAAATAATATAACATACAGAAAGCCTATGAAATCAACATTTCTAAGGCTTTTTCTTTTAAATTTAGCAAAATAACTGAATTTTAACTGATTATGATTGTTCATATCAAATAGGGGAATGTTTTTGATATAATTATTTTGAAAAACATTAAGGAGCTTAATATGAAGAAGCCTATAAATAATAATTGGGGAGAAAAAATTTCTGAAGTCTCTAAACAAATCAAAGAATTTAAAATAACTTCTTTTTATATGTTAAGTACAGACTTATATAAAATTAATAATAAAAAATTAACACAAATTATTACTAAAAAATTTAAAAATCATCCAGCCACAATAATGGTTTTAATAGGTACCAAAGATGGTCAACTTATTGCTAAAAAAAATGAATTTTGGAATATTCCCTCTGAGATACATCATTTGAAAGAAGCGATTGATGAAAAGACTAATGACTATCTTGACTTATACTTTATTAAACTTGAGAAGGAAAAGCAAAATTGGTTAAATAACGCAGAAGGTAATAAATTTATTAAATTTATCTTCACTCCTCTTATAGAATTTGGTAAAAAGAGCGAAATATACCTCTACTTTGTAACACTTACCGTATATCAAAATGGGGCAATAGTAATTGATTTATTTGAAGATTTGAGAGATTCTTTTTATAACATCGATTTTCTACACCCGTATACCAAAATGATAGCCAAACTCTTTCCTGATTTTAAAAATAAAAATAAAGCATACTCTTTGAACTCTTCTCAACAGTTAGATGATATTTTAAATTATATAAAAAAAGAATTATCTTCAATAAACGGAGGAATTCAATTAAGCGAACGTTTTTTTACACTCCACTTCATTACCAATATGAAAGATATGAATAAATTAGAATTCTTTAAAAAAGACAAATTGTATACTTGGATGATTAATGCTCCATATACTTCGCATGCTCTATCCTCTATGAATAAATCAAAATATTACATAGCAGACTATTTTGATTTAGAATACATTAACTACATAAACAAAGGCGCTAATTATATCATTTGGAATAACAATGATTCTAATAATTTTGAGTTCAATTTTCTACAACAAGCTAGTTTCTTTTTGGCTTCTGCTACCCCGTTTTTTCAATTAGTTTGCCTTGAAGAAACTATTATGGACGGACTTGAAAAATTCCACCTCTCAAACGAAAAACATCTTATTAATTTTAATGAATGGGCTCACAATTATAAAAAATCATATATTTTTATGTACCGACTTAATTATAGACCTATTTTTGAACTTTTTAATCATCTTAAAGAGCACTCTGATTTCACTCACGATGAATATGTAGAAAAAGTAAAGCAAGAGGAATATGACTTAATTAAAGAAAAATATCAATTTAATGAATTACGAAATACTAAACTTATGGAAGCAATACTTTTTATTATTGCTTCCGTATCTGTTCTTCAAGTAATAAATATCTTTACTAATAACATTGAGATTTTATTGATAAGTTTAGCTAGTCTTATTGTTATTTCTATTTTTATAATCATATCAAGAAATCTAAAATAGCTGAATTTTAACTGATTATAATAATCAAGAGATTATTTTAGACAAATCTATCATAACTTGTTCAATCTTATGTTTTCCTTTTTGCATAACATGAAGATAGATTTTTTCTATTTCTCTACTATCTTCTGAATGTCCCACAAACTCTCGAATAACGTTTAAGCTTACATTCTTATCAGCCATGACTGAAACAAAACTATGTCGGAACATATGGGGAACTATGTGAACAGGCCTACCAAAATCAACTAGGTCATCAATATCCTTATAGGATTTTCCACTTTTCTTATTATACTTAGCGGACTGACTAGTTCCACCTCTTAAGAACATTGAAATTTCTGTATGATACAATGGACTGCCCTGCTGGTTCTTCCCTTTTATGTATACCGAAGTTAAGTAAGCATTCAATACGAAGAATCAATACAGAAGAAAAACGCTGATTCTGTACTGACCCCAAAAAGTTAGACAATTAATTTATCCGAAGGATTTAGTTCTGTATTGTACAGGGCTAAGTCCTTTTAGTTTTACCTTAATTCGTTTGTTGTTGTAGTAATCGATATAGTCTACAATGGCTTGTTCCAATTGCTTAAGCGACTGAAACGACTTCTCATAACCGTAAAACATTTCGGATTTTAAAATGCCAAAGAAAGATTCCATCATACCGTTGTCTGGGCTGTTGCCCTTTCGTGACATGGATGCTTGAATTCCCTTACTCTCTAGGAACCGATGATAAGAATCGTGTTGGTATTGCCAACCTTGGTCACTATGGAGAATCGTATTCTCGTAGTGTTTCTCTGTGAAGGCCTGTTCCAACATCTTTTTTACTTGTTCTAAATTAGGAGAACAAGAAAGATTAAAAGCAATAATTTCGCTGTTAAATCCATCTAAAACAGGCGATAAATACAATTTCTGCGTGCTATTTGGAATGGCAAACTCTGTCACATCCGTATAACACTTTTCCATTGGTCTCGATGCTTCAAACTGGCGTTGAATGATATTCTCTGCTTTCTTGCCAATCTCTCCTTGGTAGGAAGAATACTTTCGTTTACGGCGAATTCGAGCACTTAAACCAAGGATTTTCATCAGACGTTGGACCTTCTTATGGTTTACTATATGACCACGATTCCTCAATTCAAGAGTTATTCGGCGATAGCCATAATTTCCTTTGTGCTCAGTAAAAATAGCTTGAATTTCAGCTTTAAGATCTTTATCTTTGTCAAGCCCATCTAGTTCCTTCAACTGATAATAGTAAGTTGAGCTAGGTAAACGAGTCACTTCAAGAAGTAAATCTAGTCGAAATCCTCCTGAAGCCATTTCTCTAATTGTCTCTGCCTTTCTCGCTGTATGGCTTCGTCCCTGTCTTCCAGCTCTTTTAACTTTTTTAAGTAAGCCACCTCAGTACGTAAGCGTTCATTCTCCTCTTGGAGTCGCTCTAGTTCTGTCATTTCATCCCAAGTTTTCTTCCGTTTACGTCCCATTTTAGTTGGTCTCCCTCTTGTTTTCTCAACAATAGTATACCCGTTTTTCTTGTATTGTGCTAGCCAATTAAGAAGTATCGTACGACTTGGGAGGCCGTATTCAAGAGAAACTCTATCTTTAGTCCAGCCTTCATGTAAGACTTTATTAATCATTTCTTGCTTTAAATCAGGAGAATAGTAACGATTTTTTCCTTTTTTGACGAACTCTATTCCGTAACGATCAATCAATTTAATCATGTACCTAATATTAGAATTATTTATCCCAAATTTATTTGAAAGCTTCTCTAAGCTATATCCTTGTTTTCTAAGTTCATAGATCTGAACTTTATCATCATAAGTTAATTTCATAATAAAAACACCCCAAAAGTTAGATTTTTCTGTCTAACTTTTAGGGTGCAGTTCATTCAAGCGTTTTTTCTTTTTGTTTAATTCAGTACATTGAAAAAAATCATTCGAATGACTACATTTTTGACTATATTTTTTGTGAAATAAACTAGATGTTCGGATATATAGAAAAATCCAAAATCCCCTGCAAATCTACATTACAGGGGACTTGTGTATTATTCTTGTACTTCTTTCTGAGCGGCCTTTCCTTGGTCTAGAAGAGCTTGAACGATTTTTTCATCGCGTAGTTTGACAGAATCGTTGATCATTTCTGCGGACTTGACGATGGTTGTTTCTAGTTGGGCACGTTTCTGACGTCCCAACTCAATAGCTGCGACGATACCTTGGTTTTGAGCGACCAGACTTTCAGCCAGTTTGGTAACCGATTCGACAGCGACTGTCGGGCTTTGGGCAATTCTTTCCATCTGCGGAATCACTTCTTTGCTGGTCTCAGCTAGCATCTGAAGGGCAGCATTGTTGGCATTGACAATGGCATCTGCCACGACACCTGATTTCATGGATTGTTGCAAAATACCCAGTTGGGCAATGGAAAGCTTCATTGTAGGAATCGTATTGCGACGAAGCATGCCCAATTTTTGGCGCATATCAGATGATACCTTCACAAGATTGCGCATCTGAGGTGTTGTTGCCCAGGCCACATAGAGACGGCTGACATACTCAGTATGCTGTTGTTCGAGGGTATTGACCACTTCAGCCATGCGAGCCAATTCTTGTGATTTAGTCTGGTATTCTACCGTACTTGTATCGAGTTGGTCAACTTGAGCCTTCAATTCTGCAGCGCGATTGCCAGCTTCTGTCTGGCTGGCTTCGATAAAGGAAATCACTCCCACTAGATTTTCAATGGATTTGGTATTGTCCTCAATCAACATCTCAGCTGAAACGATATTTCGAGCTAAGACATCTTCTTGCTTGACCACTGCAGCTGCCATACCATCGAGCTTTTGCTCCACTGTTTTTGAGTCAAAGTAAAATTCTTGTAGGGTATTCTTGCTCTTGTTAAACAATCGTTGCAAAAAGTTTGGCTTCTCTTCTAACTCAGCAATTTCAGCGTTCTTGTATTTGACTACAAAGCCTTGCAACTCACGGTTGGTATTCTTGAGTAAGTCATCTACTTGGGGAATCTGCAGTTTCTTTTGTTCTGACAAGATACGATTGACTGTATTGTTCACGCCTTCTACAGCAGATTGTCCAAAATCCAAAAGAGCATTTTGATTGGTGACAAACTGGTCTACTAACTGGGGCACGTGCGCTTTGATTCCTTCTTGCTGCTCAGGGCTCAACTTTTCAAGGAAGGTCAAGGTCTTGTCCGAGCCAGTATTTGTCTCGATGATTTGGGTTGTTTTATCCACCTTAGCTACCGTATTATTGGCAATCTGGTCAATATCAAAATTAAATTCTGTCATGGTTACTCCTTTGTTTCTAACCTATTCTTTACGATCTTTTTCTAGAATACGCAGACTGATATCAAAATCACGCATATCTGTTTCATTGAGTTCTCTCAAGACTTGGTCCAGTTCAAGGTCAAATTGTTCGATGGCTACTTTAGCTTGCTCTAAGCGTTCTTCTGCCCGATTATAGTTTTTAGGATTGGCCTTAATCTTCAAATAGCCTTCTAAAATCGTTTGGAATTTCTCCATCTTCAAACTATGAATGGCCGTCAATTCTTCCTTATCCCCCTCAGCAGAGGTGGCAATCTTGTCTAAAATTGCCTGATGGTCAATGGCAATATTGGCCAAGGTCTGGGATAATTCTGGAGCTAATTCCTCTGGCTCCGCATTTTCAATATCTACCTGACTTTCTCTATCCAAACGTTCTAGCTGAACATCGATAGTTGCCCGTACTGTACGAACCTTTTTATCAATACGATTATAGACATCATCATCGATATAGGACTTGAGACGATCCGCCTCCTGATGGATTTCTCGCAGTTCGATTAATACTTGATTGGCCAGACTTTTATATGAATCCGAGCCTTTTTCTACTAAAGTTTCCTCTAATTGCTGAATATCCTTGTCCGCCTGACGAATCCTAGCTTTTAAAAGCTCAATCCGATCATCTAGAGAACGATCCTGCAAAAGAGGATAGCGTAAGCGTTTGTAAAGACGATAACCACCATAGCCTAGCAGGACACAAGCCGCAAGCGGAAGAGCATATTGAACCAAGAGTCCCAATAAGAACAAGAAGCCCCAAAAATAGAGACAGCCTTTCCAAAAACCATTACCCGATTTCATAAACATTCCTTATTTTCAATTTATAAGTCTATTTTAGCACAAAAGAGCAAAATGAGGGCGGAAATCCCCTAGAAAAGAGTTGATTTCTTTGCTGTAGAATGGAGCTTGGTAGCGCGTGTGCTCATTTCAGTAGAGCTGACTTAAACCACAAACACACTCTGAGGAATATCAAAATAAATCGAAAGAAAAGTATGGTAAAGTATATCCAGACAAACATTTTCTGTGTACAATCCTTCACCGTCCTCGCTGACAAAACCGACATAACTAGAATCTTTGTCGCTCCATATAACATTATCTATGAAAAACATTGGCATAATCATTTGCTAAATTTATTGACTATAGGATATCGGAAATAGGTAGTTGTTTTGAGATTCTACTACATCACTCACAATAAATCAATATTATCTTCCTTTAATAATTTTAAGCTGATATCGAATTCTCTTAGCTCATTATTATTCAACATCTTTAAAATAGCAATTTGTTGGTCATAAAAATTAACTATTATTGTTTCAGCATCCTCCAGTCGCTGTTCGCTATTTTCAACTAAATTAGGATTTTCAATAATTTTATAGTAACCATCAACTACATCACTAAAACGCTTAATATATATTTCTTGACTAGTTATTAATTCTTCTCTTCTATCTGAAAATTTCTGAATTTTTTCAAGAATTACAATATTTTGTCGTTCTATTTCTTGAATAGTTTTTATAATATTAGCTCGAGCTAATTCACTGGTTTCAGAACCCTCCTCAAACATGTCCTTTCTATCTGTATATTTTTGTTCGAAGTGATCTTCTTGCATAATTTGTAAAATCTCAGCTTTCTCATCTATAGTATATTCTACAGATAGCGATGTACGCTCAATAGCTTTCAACATTATTTCTTTTTTTTCGTTTAATTTATTATAAATTTTCTTATCAATCGTACTACGGCTCTCAGGCTGGCCATTTAAACAAAAATAATAATAATTTGTCTCCTGACCTTTGTTTAATCCTAATCGATGAATACGGTCACGAGATTGTAGCATATGAGTTAAATTAAATGAATATTCAAGATAAATTGCATCGTGCGAAATCATATGTAGTGAAACAGATTCTGCTAAGGTATGAGGATTTGTCACTAACACATCATAAATGCCTTTTTGAAAATCAAGAATAATTCGTTCTCGCTCTTCACTTTCAATTCCTCCATAAACTACCGCTACTTTATATCCTAATTCATTCAAATGGTTTTGAACCTTAAAAATTGTATCTACAAAAAGACACCAAATAATATGAATACGATTTTCTTTAATTAAATTGACTGACAATCTCATACAGGATAAAAATTTAGATGACTCACCTATAGCATCAATCAATGATAACTCACTATCAGAATAAGATGGAGAATCCTGCAAAGGAAGGAAATCAATTTCCAGAGAATCTTCTCCATAACCTGCATACATTTCTTCAGTTAGACTATTTTTTAACAATGATGGATTTGAAGATAGTTGTATTAAACGAATGTATAATTGAAATGGATTTCTTGAATATTTTCTCCATAAAAGGTTTATTAGTTGTTGCTCATTCTGATTAGCTATAACATCGCATATATAATCAGGATTTTCTGGAGGTACACCTAATTCGTGTTTTGTAACTCTCCAAAAGAACGGAAATAATTTATTATTAATTTCTTCTTTTAACAATTCCGAAGGATTATTTAACATTGGCAATGATATAGAAAAATACTTCCTATATTCATCTTTGTATAGAATATTTAAAAAATTCCATATATCAGAATAAGAATTTGGAATGGGTGTCCCAGTCAACACATAACGAAAATTTGTTAATTGAGCCAATTCAATTGCTATTAGAGAACGTTCAGAATTTACACGCTTTATCTTATGAACTTCATCAAAAACTAACATTGTTCTATCATCAATTATCTTTTCTAATTCGTATCGATAACTAACTATAGCTTCATAATTGAACAAGAATAGATTATAATGTTGAACATTTTTGTACAGCATCTCTCTTCTGAAGTCAGAATTATGAATATCTATAACCATCAACTCTCGTTTATTACCAAAAACATTCTTAAATTCTTCTTTCCATGATAAAAAAGAATTTTTAGGTCCTATTACAACTATTTTATCAACTTTATTAATAGATTCGCTGCTCAAATAGGCATACGTCCCATAAACCATAGATGTTTTTCCAGCTCCAGGAACAGAAAAATTTGCTACTCTATTCATTATCGCTTGATAAAAACTTACTCTATTTTGTATTTCATACAACGGACGACTGACTTGTTCATTGACAATTTTTACAAATTGTTGGAACTCATCGAAATAACTATCTTTGTTTTCTTTTATTTTTAAGCCTCGTTTAGCTATTTCTTCAATCTCAAACTTCGAATACTGAATAAATGATATTACAGAAGCGGATATTTGAAATTCTATTCCTTCTCTATCAGAATATCTTCTCAGGTGTTGAATAATATCCTCTATTTCTACATATGATAAATTTTTCTTAAAATCCCATAAATTTTCTGAGTTTAGATATTTTTGCCTTATCTTTTTTATAGAACGATTTGTAGAATTTATTTTATAACTTGAAAATTTTTCTTCAACCTTTAACCCATCATCAAAATCTAGAATTAATAAATTATCTCCCATGTTTAAGACTACCCATTTCTATAAACAATTTAACTTTTCTAAAGTTTCACTCATATTTCTTAAAACTGATAAAAATTGCTGTTTAGAAGTGGTTCCCATTCTCTCAACTGCTTCTTTATCCACTTCTTGTAAAATACGGTAACTTTTTTCTAAAATTTCAATGGGTTGAATTTTAGCAGTAGATAGTTTTTTACTTTCAACTGCTTCTTCCGTCAGTTTAGCAATTCGTCTACTTAAATCAGTGGCCATTTCAACTGAATGTTTCTCCGAAATTTTTTCCTTTACAGAATCCGACTCAAAATAATCATTAGCATCATCTAAAATTTCATCTTCTTCTATATCTTCAAATAATTTTTCAGAATGCTCTCTATCCTCTAGAACTTGTTTCAACTCTCGAATTTTTCTTGTAATATCACCGTCTAGACTCATAATATTTAAAAATAGATACTCTTTTGCATCATCAATCCTATCAGGATCTAACTTAGAACTTTTTATTATTTTTTGTACTTCTCGTAAAGGGCCATCAATTTTTTGGTCCCTTGCAATATAGAATTTTAATGGCTGGTTAATATATTCCAAATAGTCCAACATCAATTGAGCTAATTCAACTTCATCTTTAACTTTTTTTATCGATAAGTGTGTCTCTCGTGAATACTCTTCAACCGTAAAATTACTCTTATCACTTATTAAGTCACGATAAATATCTACTAATCTATCAATAGGGTTATAATCAACCCTGGACTCAACTGCATGCTGAAGATTTAATTCCAAGCGCTTTATATCTTTCTCAGTATAAAGTCTCTCATCCAAAATAACTGCTTCTAAATAATTAAATTCTGCACCTGCACCTTCTCTAGATAATTGTCTTAGAGAGGTAAATCGTCTATTTCCATCTAAAACAATACCGTTTGAAAGAACTACTGCAGGTTCAGTTTGTGACATTATTTGGATATTTCTTTTTGTTTTCTTCAATGCATCTGGATTACTTCGCTCAATGTAATTTTCTATAATATCATTGAATTCCACTAAATTATCCTTAGGAAATTCATTTCCTTCATCAATATACTGTGATACGTAGGTTGCAATACGACCATTCTTCTTGTTATATCTTAAAAATTCCAATGGGATACGATAAACATCAAAAATCTTAATTTGCCCTTGCAAAGAAAGTTTTTTAGTTGAAATTATCTCTCCAAGTTGTTTTTCAAATAAATTCATCATTTATATACCTCATTTAAATATTCCGCCTTATCAACATATAATTTATTTAGAGCTTTCGAATAAACGGCTCCTACATTTATCAACCGTTCAATAACATCAGCTTCATAAAACTCTATTCCATATTGTTGTTCAATATCGGCAATAAAATCTTCTACTTTACACGATCCATATTCCAACAACAAATCTTGAAAAAAATCATCCAATGTTTTCTTATCATCTGATTTATAAAATAAGATTGCTTTTTTAAGCATGCTACGATTTGTTGCACTATAAACAATACTTATTAAATTAGAATTAACTAGCAAACGTTCAAGTGAAATTATGCTAAATCCATCATCAATTAATCCATCATGAAAACCATCTTTTATGATAGATTCTAATGTAAAATAATGATTCTCTGATACAAAGGATTCCACATTTCTTATAAAATCCTTAAAATTTTTCACAAAAAAATCTCTATTCTTAATAAATGTTAAATTTAGATATTTTTTCTCAGCAATTTTTAATATTTTGTACTCTAATTCCATATATGGAATAATCATTGAATTTTGGTTTAACGCATATACAAGGGTAGGAGGTAATTCAGATAAATCTAAAATCCTCTGAGTTTTTATTTCTTCTTCTAAAACAGCTTTTACACCTCTAAAATCAGATCTTATTATAAAATCTCCTCTCTGGTAAAAACCCAAATTATATAAAAAATCCGAGGTGATACCGATATCATATTCAGTATGTCGGGCTAATATTTTTTCAAAATCAGATACTAGATATATATTATCTAAAAATTTCTCTTTCAATCCAGATAATTTACTAATCCTCTCCTTATCTCCAATATATACTTGTCCATTAATCAACACATCTGGTAAATTTTTACTAATAAAAGACGAGAGTGAATTTTCCTGAAGCCCAAACTCGTTATAAATTTCTTTTGTAAAATCAGTAATCGAAATACCGTTTCGAATAGCAATTTGCTGCTTAATAAATGTTACTTTATCTATGTCCCCCTTTGTAAATTCTGGATTACGTCGTAAAATAATATCAGGGATAACAAGTTCGTATGTCTTACAGAGATTATGTAACTCGGAACCTGAATAAATCTCCAATTCTTTCATCAACTCTAGATGATTTTTAAAAATCAAATCCATATGGTAACAACCAAATTCAATATCTGTAAATATTTCTTTTATTTTAGCTATCTTATCATCATCAATATCAATAGAATAGTGCCTATAACCCTTACCATTTGAATAAATGACATTTTTGTAACGTTCGGCATTATTCATTAAAGATAAACTACTGCTTACCTTTAATTTAGGTAAATTTAACTCTTCAGCCTCTGAATTATAAAGATAGAACATATCATCCAATGTAAAATACTGCTGAGTTTCAGAATACTTTGATAAAGTGTGTATCAATAACTGTTCTTTATTCATATACTTTTTAAGATAAAGAGGCTCAATTATTCTTTTTACTTCTTCAGAATAGTCTCCTCTAGCTAACTCATCAAGAATATCTACAGAACCTTTTTTATACTTCAGATCTAAAAAATTATATACTCGACTATCCTCATGGAAAACAAGTGTAAATATATCCTCGGGTATATTAAAAGAGGAATAAATATCTGAGAATTTTTTTTCTTCAATAATTGGGGGTAATTTAAATAACAATTTTTGTAATATTTGACGTACTCTTTCTCTGCTGATACTATACTTATCTCCTATTTCTTGAAGCGATAGCCCATCTAGCCTATATTTTAGAAATTCTATATTTTTTATTTTTTGTTCTAACACATCTTCAAGATGCTCGCTTTGTACAATATCTATCAATTTATGATTATTTTCAAGCTCTTCATTAGATTCTTTTTTGAATTCTCTAGTTGGGAATTTAATTAGTCCTTTTTTATATCTTAAGCGCAAAAATTCATATACTCTTCCATCGTTGATACAATAAGTGAGAAATTGATCTTTTGTAATATAATAATTAGTATATAATTCAACAAACTGATCTACTTCTATAATTTTCGGTAACTCTCTTACTAATTTTCTTTTGCCAGATATAATATTAGTATACTGTAAATTTAATAAATTGGAAATTTCTTTATTTGAATGCCCCTCAAGTCTCATTTTTAATAAATTGAGATCTTTTTCTGAATAAATTTTTGGCATTTCTTCATAAAATTCGTCCATTGTTTCAAATATAACACTATTATTTTCATACTGTACATTAAATTTTTTTGTGAACTTCTTAGTTGGGAATCTAGTTAGACCTTTCTTATATTTTAAACTTAGAATTTCATATACCCTTCCATCGTTGATACAATAAGTAAGAAACTGATCTTTTGTAACATAATAATTAGTATATAATTCACTAAACTGTTCTGCTTCTGAAATTTCCGGTAACTCTCTTACTATTTTTTTTATATCAGATAAAACATTAGTATACTGTAAATTTAATAAATTGGAAATTTCCTTATTTGAACGCCCCTCAAGTCTCATTTTTAATAAATTGAGATCTTTTTCTGAATAAATTTTGGGCATTTTTTCATAAAATTCGTCCATTGTTTCAAATATAACATTGTTATTTTCAGTCAATTTTTCCTCCATATATCAAACGTTAATTTTCTTTAAATATTATATTCTATACTTGCCTTATGCCTTCTATAGTTAACTGATAAAATTATACTTTACCTTAGCTACCTTTTGAGTTTTATTTCTCTCTTCAACTAAAAAATAATATCATCATTAAAAGTAAACTGTACTTTGATAATTATTGTACATAGATACGCCTTAACAATAATACCTACTTGTATAAGTTGAACTATAAGGTAAGTTTCTGTTGCCTTATAAACCCTATTTAAAAACCAAAAATCCCACTAGATAGTAAGTCTAGAACTTATATAGCAAGTCAATACACTTTGTTGTGATTTACAAGATGTTTGATGTATTATTTTTAGAACCAAGTTTATTTCTCTATTTCAATTTAATTAAGGGAAAAATTCAGCTACTTACTATCCTTGCATTATATCATAAAAGAGAAAACACGATAATGCTTTTCAAATATTTCACGAGAAACACACCGCACCTGGCGCTATTTTTTCTTGAACAAGCGGATGTAGTCCTGTTTGCTATGAATAATATCTGATACAAAGACAGTTTTTCTGTCCTCTAAAATATGATAGAAGGCTAGGTAATCGCCTAAAATGATGCATCGAGTTTTGTAGGGTGGGTATATAATACCTCCTACTCTTTCGTCAGCATCAAATCCTGCTTCTGGGAAGACTTCAAGACGCTCCAAACCATAAAGAATATTCTTAACTGTGTTTGCTCCTGCCTGTTCTGAAAAGTAATTAGCTGAGACATAATCCTTAATACCTCTTAGCTGTTCTTGTACCGTTTCGGAGATAATAAGGCTATATGCGTTCTCGTTAAATTCCAAGGTTAGCCCTCACTTCATCAAGGCTGTAAGTTCTTCCATGTTCTAAATCGTCAAAGCTACGGGCAATTTCAGCACGCAACCCTGATAGAAGTTCTTCTCTTTCCTTGTCTACTTGAGTTTCAAATGGTAAGGCTTTATTTTCCACAATGTGTTCTAAAAACAAGTTAAAACTAGCTGTCATATCAAGATTTTGCGCTGTAATAATAGCTTTGGCCTTCTCTAACAAGTCTCTATTAGTCTTAAAGTTCACCTGTGTGTTTTTTTCTAAAACATTCATAGTAGCACCTCCTTTTAGACTATTATATCACTTTCAACTATACAGGTCTAGTTACGTATAGATGCTTATAGCTGTATGCTTAAAAGCTATTGTAAAATGTAAAAAAGCACTAAGGGAGAACGCCCCAAAGTGCTTAATATCAAGGCTTTACAGCCTATCTTATTTAATAAAATATTACAACATTTTGTTGTAGAATTCAACGACAAGTGCTTCGTTGATTTCTGGGTTGATTTCGTCGCGTTCTGGCAAGCGAGTTAATGAACCTTCCAATTTTTCAGCGTCGAATGATACGAATGCTGGACGTCCAAGAGTAGCTTCTACTGCTTCAAGGATAGCTGGAACTTTCAATGATTTTTCACGAACTGAGATCACTTGACCTGGAGTTACGCGGTATGATGGGATATCAACGCGTTTTCCGTCAACAAGGATGTGACCGTGGTTTACGAATTGACGAGCTTGACGACGAGTAGTCGCAAGACCAAGACGGTAAACAACGTTATCCAAACGACGTTCCAAAAGAAGCATGAAGTTGAAACCTAGGATTCCGCCTTTGATTTTTGTAGCTTGTACGAACAAGTTACGGAATTGTTTTTCACCTACACCGTAAGTGAAACGAAGTTTTTGTTTTTCAGCCAATTGCAAACCGTATTCTGACAATTTAGAACGGTTGTTTGGTCCGTGTTGTCCTGGTACGTAGTTACGACGTGCTAATTCTTTACCTGTACCTGTAAGTGAAAGGCCAAGGCGACGAGCTTGTTTCCAAGATGGTCCTGTATAACGTGACATGTGAATGTCCTCCTGATATAAATAATATTTCGGTGGAAATAGTCACTTAGAAAGCCCTGATTCGTGCAGATGCCCTTCGCCTAAACAGCCAAGGTTACTTATCATAAGACACCTGTTGACGAGCTTCATGCTTTCCTGCTGATATTTCACACAAAATCCATTCTACCATGAATATCTAGATTTGTAAAGGGGTTTTAGGCTTTAGTAAGTGGTAAAATTTTTTAGAAAACCTCAAACCCTATGAGAGAGACCCCCAAGCAAGAAAAAAAACTAGGATTTCCCTTGTCCCAGTCTTGACATTCTGCTCATTATGCTTTAACATAGAGTATGTAGACTGAGTAAGTTGGGGAAATAAAATTTCTTCTTTCGGTTTTTACTTACTCGGTGCCGTAAGGATTGCAGTCCTTACGGCTTTTTTATTTGCTTAAATTTGATATCATTATAGCACGTTTTATCCCCTGGTGCAACTATTTCTAAATATCAGGGTTTAAATTTCTTCCAGGTAATTTTCCCAGTTGGCATATATTGACTTGTTTTTTTAGACTCTAAGCGTCTAACCTCCCCACCAGATAGCCCTCTTTGCTCTTGAATTTGATCATAGTCAACAATCCAAGACCCCAATAATAATTCCCGAAGTTCGTCTTTATCAGCTAAGAGTATCATTTTACTCATTGCTTCTGCTCCTTTTTCTGTCCAATATTTTCCACCTCTCTTCATACGGTAAGTAATTTTACGATGCTGACTTTCCATTATACCTATTCCAGAATGTGAAAGGCCTCTCAATTCTGCAGGCTTGGTATATTGAAAATTTTGAAGAAGGCGCCGTTTAAATTTATAGAACTGTTCTATCTCTTCCTGAGTCTCTATTAAAGCCTCTGTCGTATCTAAAACACTACGTAATAAACTTTTATCATGCCTTTGAATCGCTTGAAATGCTTTCTCTAAAAGCTCTGATGGATAAGAATTGAAAAAGCTCTTTAAACTATGATTAAGATGATATTCGTCCCAAAAATGCTCATGGCGACTTACTCTGAGTATCTTTGCCATTTCTTTAAAGACATACGGTGTATAGCCATGCCCTCCATCTGAATTAGTGACAAAAATAGTTTCTTTACTAATCTCGAAAGTATTAGTTAAATAGTCTATTACCTGCTCTCTCACTAAACGATTTTTGGGTGAAATAAATTCCTTTTTGTTTTGCAGTTCAAATCTCTTACTCTCTATCTTTTTACTTCCTGTATGTACGACAAAATGAGAAAGATCTATACGGCGATTATTTAGATTTTTATCACTTGATTTTACCATTACACCATCTCCCTCTACATAGATGACATCTACTTTCTCTTTTATTTCGTTTGATTCTTGATAAGACTGGTAACTTTCCTGTTTCCTCAACAAATCAGCACATAGTTTAACTGCCTTAACGACTGTAGGTTTTGTAATTAAAATATTATAAGTCATTTCAATCACTTGTATCACTTTTCCATAAGACATCATAGTAGATAATTTAGCTATTTGGTACATAAATTCTCTGGAATACCTAGTATTTCTCTCTAAACCCAATTTATCATCAACAGGAATTATCCACTTATCTCCTTTTTTCCAACGCCTTCTCCTAAAAGTAAATTCCCCAAATGTAAAAGTTACTGTTCGCTCCATTGAATGAATACAGGTATAACCTCTTTGCTTCATGATAGGCACTTGTGAATCATCATAAGATTTTATCCAATTTAAAAAATCTTTACCGCTACTCTCTAATAAATTCTCTTTGAATAAACGTTCATCTAGCACCTGCCACAACCTCCTTTAGTACAATAGAGCTATTGTACAAGTCAGGTAGAACTTTAGGCAAATTTATTTTAATTCTACAAAAAACTCCTGACATAAATCAGGAGTTAAAGATATAGATACGAACTATTAAATCTAACAAACAAATACAATGTTAGTAGTTTGCCATTTTTTTAAAAAAACGTCAACATTAATTATCATCTTCTTCACTCTCAGCACCTGTGATATGACGTCCCCCCTGCATACGCTGTCCTGCTTGTTGCATTTGTTGGTTCATGTAATTCATTTGATTCATGCTCTGTTGAAATTTTTGTTGAGAAGAATCCTCCAGAAAGCTTCGCCACAGCTGAGACAGAGAGAACTGGTAAATCTCGGAAAATCTCAAGCGTTACACGCATAATGATCACCTCAAAGAAGATACCTGCTCCAGCACCGCCAATTGTTCTTAATAATTCCTTATATTTTTTAGAGTTAGAAAGTGAAGTATAACCGACTAGAGGTGAAATAAGTGCTTCAATAAGAATATCAAAAATAGATTTTACGAGTTTAATGGCCATACTCGTTAAAAGAATAATCAAAATAAAATACTGAGCAAACATCCCAATCCAATTGACTTTATAACGCATATACACTGTTTCAAAAGCATTTAATCCCTTTACAAAGCGATGTTCATCAACAGTTAAAATTCCATTTTGAGTTGCATTTAATTGATGAAGAAAGAGCCCTTTTAATCCTTTCTGTTTTGCTTCAAGAGCATCTAATAGAACTGTATCAGTCGCTCCAAATGTGGCACTAAAATCAATTCGTGAAGCAAAATCAGAGGTATCACGTTTATCTGGACTGTCTGTAATATTATTAAGAGGAGTCGAGCCTTCCTGAATAGGTTTAATAAAGCCATAGTCATCCATTGGGAAAAGTTCTGTTGAAAAATCCTTATCAATTAAAACTTTCAAATCTACAACATTATTTTTCATAGGCTGAATAGCTAGAGAAGAGAAATACTTTGAATTGTCTCCTGAGGTACTCTCTACTTTCTGAACACTCTGCACATCTTCAGAAATGGCCGTAGATATTGTCGTTAAAGCCAATGGTAAAGCTGAAGATACTAGGGTCACCATCAAAAAATTTAAGATTACATTTTTATATTTAACTGGTTTTGTAAAAACTCCTGTAACAGCTGACACAACGAGTATTAAGGCAAACAGAGAAGTTCCAATTACCTGAAACCAGTAAAAGAATTGACCAATAATTGTATTCTGATTACCTAAATATCCGAAAAGTCCAAAAAGCTTAAATAAATTGTTAAAAACATGTTCTAGACTAGCAGTTATAAAATACAGACCTTTAGCCAAAGAACCCCATAAACTGGATAAAAACGCTAAATAAGCTGGTGTTGGTTCTAGGTAATTACTCCAATACTTATAAAATTCAACTAAAGGAGCCGAACGTTCATCTGTTATTGGAATCTTATCATGTAAGTGATCGAATCTTGACATTAAATCTGAAAAATTATCATATTTCATTATATTCTCCCTACGGTTTTTATTTATAGCATAATAGATAATGAAATATCTTGTATTAAAGGGACAAACAAAAAAAGGAGCGAGTAAGCTCCTTTAAAATACTAGTCTTTAGCTGTTCCGGTAAAAGCAAACTGATCCCAACCATCACCCAACGAAAGAATTTTAATACTATTGCCGTTATTACTCAAAATAATTTGATATACCGAACGTTGCTCATCTGCTGAAATTTTACCATCTTTATTGCCATTTCTATCATCACTTATCAAACCAATATAGAAAACAGCAGTATCTGTATTTTTTATCTCTCCCTTATTTTTTTCAGCTTGACCTTTAAAGTTAGAAGCTAGCTCGTCCTCAGACAATACTTGATATGTTTTGATATGAGATTCAATTTCAGTTCCGTCTGAAATCGTACTCTTATTCACATCAAAATCAAACTCATTAGTTGTTTCATCAAAAAATGTTGCATTATCTGTATCAGATCGATAATACCCCAAATAACGACTTTTTAGGGTGCTAGGTGTGCCGTCTACATTTTTTGAAGTTTTACCACCTGAACAAGCTGTTAAGATAGCAATACAGAGGCCAAGAACTCCTAAAATAAGCATCAATTTCTGTTTCATCATAGATGATCTCCTTTATTCCTGTTTTACTTGCTTTATTATACCAAACTTTTAGCCTAAAATCACTCCTTCATAACACGATTTAACCAGCTAACTGTCAGCTCTTCGACTATTTCTTGTTTCCCACTAACTCCCAAAATAGTTATCTCATTTTTTATTAATAACTCTAAAATTTTGTTCTGCTGTTCCTTAATTTCAGTCAAACTCTTAGAAAAGGCATTGTCATATAAATTCAAGCCATCTAATTGACAAATTTTTTCCAGCTGAGCTAACATAAACGCATTGAAAGAAGGAAAATTTTGTTCCTTTTTCATCATATGTAGCTGAATAAACATATCTTCTGGTATATTGCGAATAAGTAAATCTTTAGTCATCACATTCTACCTCCCCTTCATACTCTAGCCAACGTGAAATATGATCGCCATAACAATCGATCTTTTCGTTGAAACTATCTAATTGTTCTGTTTGTTTTTGAACTTGGTTTTGAATATGGTCTGAAGCTAATTTCATATTTTCCAAATGAGCTACATATAATTCTTGAGCTCTATTGAATCTCCCAAATTCAATTTTTTCACGCAAAATTTGAAGTAAAAACTCATTAAAAGATTTTGCTTTTTTCTTTTTAGCAAGTGATTTTAAATAATCAATTTCCAGTTGAGTTAATCCACGAATTTTTAACTCACTTCGTTTTCCGTTAGTCATTTATTATCCATCCTTTCTACTCCACCAAAAAATCATAATGCCTCTTACTTTTCAATTCAATATAATCTGCAAGTACGAAATAAAACTCATTCTCTGGCGTTCCTTTTGACCGTTCCTCCAATTCATGTAAAACTTTTAAACTATCTGGTGAACGAATTAAAAATTCTCGAAATTGTTCAATAGTATCTCTAGTATTTTCTCTATACAACTCTGTCCGACTCATTAATAATTCTTGAATCAAACTGAGTTGATTTTTAACTATTGTTTCAAAGCTTTCATCGTAATCCGTTGACCGTAAAAAGCTCTTTATTTTCATAACACCCTGAGGGGAAATGTATGTTACACCACCTTGTTTTTTGATATCAATATCCTCCAATTTTTGACGGTGATATCTAACTAAACTTTTTGTAATCCCCAACTCTTTCGCAACTTCTAACATCGTTTTCCAATTATCCATAAACACACCATTTTCCAAATTAATTTTTATAGAGTGAAGCAGGGGGAAATTTGACCATATTTTGACTAGGCAAATTGCCTACCTTTTTCCTCTCCTATACCTAATAAAAGAGCATAAGGGAAACTGTTACCACATCCTGTGATAAGTTGATAGTATCAACGTTTCTAGTGTCCCCAATTTTCTCGGCTTCGCCTACTTTTACATACTTACAAATTGCCCCCTCCCACATCATACACACACTAAAACACACTTATAAACATCAACTTTTCTCCTAATTTCTGTAAAATATATTGTTCTAAACTGCCTAATTTTATTACTTTTTTATATTCTTTTTAAGTTGTTTTCTCTCTTCTACGGATAGGATTGTGACTCGTTTAGGAGCAACAGACAAGAATAAAATTACACCCGCAACTGAAGCTGGAAACAACCTGACTTTATTTTTCTTTGAAGATGATTGAAGTTGTATGTAACAGATTGGATAAATTAAAAGCCATGCTAGGAGTGTCATTACAAAACTATATAATATTGCTTCAAAAATTCTAAAAATTAATTCCATTTTTCTATCCTTTATTTTTTTATTTTAATTTCAACTGTGTGATTTCTTCTTTCATATTTTGATACATTTCCATAATATGTTTAAAAACTATCGGATCAAAATTTTTATACTTCTCAACAATTGGCAACATTGGAAAACCATCTATTTTTTCAGAATTCAGATATTGAGTTACAATTGTTTTATCAGTTATCAATGACGCTACTCTTACTAAAGCAGGAATACTCGTTATTACTTCCTGATTCTGATAAAAAGTTATCATAATATCGCCAACTTTTAAATTTAAATCCTCAAATTGTTCCTCCGTCACCTTGAAATAATAAGCCAATTCTTCCTGTCCTAATCCAGTCAAATAATAACCTCGAATAATTTTACAACACTCCATAATCCCCCTCCTTCACAAATCGAAATGGTGCATCGTAGTATTTATAGTTAGTCGCCGTCTCTTTTTGTTTGGGCTTCTGATAATGATCTAAAAATTGACGAGCTAGACCTTTTGTTTCAAATACTACTATCACATCATCGTGACGAATAAAATCACCATTATAAAAACTGAAGATTAGCCATTTATCCATTTTTACCCTCCTTATAAAATGCCCAAGACATCAATTGATTATGATACTTTATCTTGTCTGTTATACCTTGTAAACGCCCCTCTTCATCCACCACACAAGGAATTCCCTCACGTGTAATATAATGACAAAGCGAAGAGTAGTTCAATCTCAATTTCCTTGCAATTTCTTTCCTAAATAAACCTTGATGCGCCAACTTTCTAATCTCTTTCCCATACTGAGTAGGCACATTAGGTAGCCCTAAATCACTCCTTTTATGACACACAGAATGATAAGAACGACCAAGTAACCTAGCTTGTTCTTTCACAGTCATTTTCCCACTCATTCTTTTTAAAGCATTAATTTCCCAGTCGGACCATTTATCCAATAGTTTAGTTTGAGTTCCCTCTTTTCTCAATTGATGAACTTTCCCTCTAACTGCAGATGCAGTTCTTCCTAGATACATCGCTACGGTAATACAATTGTCGCCGTCAGGATCTTCTGCAAACATTCTTACATAGTCTATTTCTTCTTGTGTCCATCGACGACACTCTTTTTTATTCATTCTTTTCCCTCCAGTATCATAGATATAATGTAATGGCAGTCTGGCTATTAAATTTTTTCCTACTTTTATCCCACATCCTCCTCAAATAATTCTCCTTGTACGACATGTTTTAAGCCCTCCTGTACATGATAAATAGTTTGGTTGATAATCTTTCTAGGTATCTTCAAAAGATGCGTAAGGGTATCTAAATAGGCCTTTTTAGCATCTTGTTTCTTTTGCATAGCCGTTAAGATTATCATTCGAATAGAGGCTAATATTAATCCCCCTCCTCGCCCTTTTTTAACTTGTAAAAAAATTTTATGCTTCTCTACCAGTCTACGTAGAACGATTTTTAAGCTAGAACTGGCAATTCCAAGAGCAATCTGTAAGTCTTTTTGTGTCACTTTTAAAATAGTTTGATCTTGATTCGTTCTCTCTGTGATGTAAAACATAATATCGTCTTCCCACTCGGAATAATGACTATTCTTTCTGTCAGCACGTTTCTTCTTAAACTTGTACCAACGTTGCTTCACAAAGAGATCTGAAGCCTTGAGTTCCTGATTGACCCATGCTTTACATAAAGTCATTACATAGTCACGACTAGCAGCTTCATATTTTCCTGAGTAGGCGCTTGTGATAATCTTATGATATTCAACTGAAGAGAGTGGTTCGTCTAGATTTGCATTAAAACTAGAAAGAACTTCCTCACATTCTTCCTGATCGATTCCTGAAGAGAAGTTGGCTAAAGCCAGCGTGAAAAGAACGTTGTTTCTTCCCATCAAGGCTTTTCCACCTTTGATATTCCCCTCTCTCATCAACAATTGATACCAAGGCTCATCAATCTGTTTCACCCCTTCAGAGCCCGAAATAACCGTCAAATTGGGCTTTTTACTTGGGAAAGGAAGTTCTGATTGCTTCATTGACCAATCTAACCACTCCTGGAATGAATAGGTATAGTCAGGTTCAAAGAATTCGACATTATCGGTTCGAGGAATACGAGCAATCCCAAAATGGTTACAAGTCATATCTACTGGTAAAGTTTGAGCAAAGTAATTTCTCAAATTTTGAGAGATAGCTTTAGCCACCTTTACCACTCGAAATTGGGAATGAGCTGTAACATAAGCTGATTCTGAGAGGACAAAATAGGCTTGAAATCCCTTATCAGATTTTAGAATCAACGTTGGCATAAAACCTAGCTCCAGAGAAGCGGTTAAAATATCTCCTGTCGTCATTTCTTCAGCTGCAGAGGTAATATCGAAGTCAATGTAAAATGTGTTAATCTGTCTAAGATTATCTTCAGAGTGCCCGCATGTAATCCGTCGACCAGCATCACTATAGCTTCCGTAGCAATATACGTTAGGAGTCCAGTGTGTAAACTGATCCTGGTTCTCCAGCAATGATTCAACAGAGGTTAAAACAACACCACGTGCCTTCACCATATTCGCTTTTGAACGATAAGCAAATACAGAGCCTCGTCTTCCTTCTTCAGCTGAAGAGATGAGCTGTAAATGGCTATTCTTAAATTTTTGAGTTCTTAATCCGTCTTTTGTGATGATGGATAAGCATTTTAATAAATCAATCTTTTTCATGGTTTTTAGGATTCTCATATCCCTTCCTCATTGATTCTCATACTATCAGGTAGCTTTTTACTTGGTAAACAGTAACCTTCAGATAAGTTCCCCTTGCTATAAAATTCAGGACTATTTGTCATGATGTGATCACTTCTTCTCCAGCCTCTACGAAGTTGTTTGTAAGATAAAGAAACACGCTTCTCAATCTCTTTAAAACTAAATCCCAGCTTCAAATAGGTTGTGACAATAGCATTAGCATGTTCTTTAGACTCTTCGCTTCTTGTTCTTCGCTGAAAGTTAATCTGCTTATCTTCTTCATTTAACGCTATCTGATAAGCAATAAACAACTTACGCATTTCCATAATTTTATGTTGCCAGTCCAAACTGTAAGATTGCCCTGAATATCGATTCACTAGCTCTTTAACAGGCTGTTTAAATTTCTTCTGGAGAGAATCAAACTCCCCAAGATCTGAGAATGGATCAATAAATCCTAATGGTTCATAATTTAATAATTGTTCTAGTAATTCCTGACGTCCTACTCGTTCCATATCAAATCCCCCATTTCTCAGCAAATAAAAAAGAGAGAGAACATTTCTGTTCTCCCTCACAGGAAAATTTGATTCAATCTAAAAACTCTTACCACTTACTAGGCTTTATTTTAGGTTAAGAAGGAGGGTAAAGGTGCTTCCGAGGCCGTACTGGCTGCTGACTGTGATTTCTCCACCCAATTGATGGGCCAATTCACGCGCAATCGCAAGTCCTAAGCCATGGCCACCCGTTTTCATGTTACGAGAAGTTTCTACACGATAAAGACGTTTGAAAATATTCTCCAAATCCTCTGGAGCAATGCCCTGTCCCTCATCAGTCACACTGATTGAAAGCTGGTTATTTTCCAGCTTAGCCACCACTTCCAACTTGGTTCCTGGAGCCGAGTATTTAAAAGCGTTATTGACCAGATTCACCAAGATACGAGAAAGTTTGGCATAATCTCCTTCAATCCGGGCAGACTCTGGGATTACCTGCAAATGCACATCTCGTTCCTCCTGCTCAATCAAGAACTGAAATTCACTCATGCACTCAATCAAGAGCTGGTCCAGAAAAATACTGTCCTTACTGGTCGTTTCGACCTGATTTCTAGCTGTGTTTAGGGTCAAAAAATTCAACTCCTCAACCAGTTTATTGAGTCTTTCAGTCTGGCGTCCAATGGTTGCTAGATAATGGTCCTGTTCTCCTTCCTTGATAACCCCATCCAAAATCCCTTCTACCGTCGCTTGGATTGACGTGATAGGGGTCTTGATATCATGCGAAAGTTGAGCAATCATCAAGCCCTTTTCTCGTTCGCTTTCTTCCAAGGAATCAAAGGTGGCCTGCAAATCATGGGACATTTCATTGAAAGCTTGGCCTAATTGTTGAAATTCTACAGGGCCTTGAACCTCCAGATTTGATGGAAAGTCCTTATCCGCTACCCGCTTGGCATGTTCCTTGAGTTTGCCCAATGAAGTAAAGACCGGCGATAGGAGAAAGAGACTAATCCCAGCACCGATAAAACTAGCCACGAGAGTCATACCCACTAGGAAATAAATTTCTCTTTCTTCAATTAGCATTCGCTGGATGGCCCAAAAAACCACGATAATCGTTAGGAGTGTTGAAATGACATACCCCACTAAAATATAACTTTTTAATTTCATTGACTACCTCGTGCTTTCTCAATTTTGTAGCCCAAGCCCCAGACGGTTTTGATGGTCGGTGTTTCTGCACTAGCATGTTTAGCCAACTCCTGTCGAAGAGCATGAATATGAACATTCAAGGTATTGGTATCATCCACATAGTCTTCTTGCCAGACCTTTTCATAGAGGTCTGTCTTAGAGAAAACCCGTTCTGGATTACTAACTAAAAGCCATAGAAGTTCGAAGGATTTGACGGTCAAATCAAGCGCCACATCTCCAACTTGGACCTCATGGCTACCGTGATTCATCCGTAAGTCCCCGAGACTGACGACCTCTGTCTCACCTCCACGGTGAAGGCGACGTAAGATATTGTGGACACGCAAAACCAGCTCACGTGGACTAAAGGGCTTGGCAATAAAGTCATCTGCCCCTAAGCTCAGGCCATAAATCTTGTCCTGCTCGCTGGTCTTAGCCGTGATAAAGAGAAAAGGCTGATCTGGAGATTGATACTGAACCTCACTAATCAAATCATAACCATCCATCCGAGGCATCATGATATCTGTAATAATCAAATCAATTGGTTTTCGCTTGAATATTTCTAAGGCCTCTACTCCATCATGGGCCACCAAAACCTGATATCCTGCCTGAACCAGATAGCGTTGATGAATATCTGTGATTTCTACCTCGTCGTCAACGAGTAAAATTGTCTTTCCCATCTGTCTCTCCTTTGAAAAAAAACAGTGCTATACCACAATAGTATAACACTATTTTTATCTCTTTACGAACATTCTAATCGATATCTGGATTTTTCAAATCCTAGATAGAAAGTCTGTAACTAGACTAGTCATTTTCCTCTTTTTTAGCTTTCAAACCGAGTCCACCTAGAAGTCCGGCCAAGGCGAGTCCAAAGAATCCAAGAGTAGCCATTGATGTTTGGGCTTCACCAGTATATGGAAGCATGTCTTTTTGGTCTTTCATTTGATCAGCCATCATTGGACTTAATACCTTGTTAGTAGATGCCATCTTGCCTTCATCAGACATTTTGCTTGAGGCTGCTGGAGCTTGAGCTTGAGCTTGTTTCATGCCTGGTGTTGCCATAGGCTGGCTATCATTCATGGTTTTGTCCTGCTCTTTGTTAGGCATCATCTTATCCTGACTAGCAGCTGGCATTTGGGATTTCATCTCATCTTGATTGGCACTAGGCATTTGAGCGTTCATATTAGATGCATCTTGATGACTATTCATCATTGGAGCCGGCATAGCTGAACCATTAGAAGATGGGACGAAACCTGACTGCATCGGAATCAGAGACTGTTGGCCATTCAAGTTCACTGTCAAATCCTTAGTCGCTACGAGATTGCTCAAATCGGCCTTGCCGTCCTTCGCACCGTACACTTTGATAGTGGCTTTATAACTTTGTGTACCATTTTGTTTCAAGAGGTCTAGAAGCTCTTTATCAGATTTACCTTGGGTACCGGCCAAATCCACTTCATAGAAGTAAAGTCCTTTGCCCAATTTTTCTACTGGTGGAAGAGCTGGATTTTTAGCTGAGCCGTTGTCTGACCATGGGGCCTTGTCAGAAGCTTTCAAGATAAGACGAGTTAACATACCGTCACCGGCGAAGAACTCGTAAGGAATAACTTGGTTGACACCAGCTGTGAATGGGCCTGGGAAATTGGCTTTGTCCAAGTAAGAGGCTGGAACATCCACTGTGTCTTTAGTATTGTCGGCTACGCCTTTTTGGACTTCAGCTGGGGTAGTTAAGCCGTTCAAGTTGACATCCAAATCCTTAGTCGCTACAAGGTTGCTCAAGTCTGCCTTGCCGTCTTTCGCACCGTACACTTTGATAGTAGCTTTATAACTTTGAGTGCCGTTTTGTTTCAAGAGGTCTAATAAATCTTTGTCTGATTTACCTTGAGTTCCTGCCAAGTCTACTTCATAGAAGTAAAGACCTTTGCCCAATTTTTCTACTGGTGGAAGAGCTGGATTTTTTGCTGAACCGTTATCTGACCATGGAGCCTTGTCGGAGGCTTTCAAAATCAGACGAGTCAACATACCGTCACCAGCGAAGAATTCGTATGGAATGACTTGGTTGACACCAGCTGTGAATGGGCCTGGGAAGTTGGCTTTGTCCAAGTATGTAGCTGGAACATCTACTGTGTCTTTAGTGTTGTCGGCTACGCCTTTTTGCACTTCAGCTGGAGTAGTCAAGCCGTTCAAGTTGACATCCAATTCTTTTGTTGCTACGAGATTACTCAAATCTGCCTTGCCGTCCTTCGCACCATAAACCTTGATAGTTGCTTTATAGCTTTGAGTACCGTTTTGTTTTAAAAGGTCAAGCAGCTCTTTGTCAGATTTACCTTGAGTACCGGCCAAATCCACTTCGTAGAAGTAGAGACCTTTCCCCAATTTCTCAACTGGTGGAAGAGCGGGGTTTTTAGCTGAACCATTGTCTGACCATGGAGCCTTGTCTGAGGCTTTCAAAATCAGACGAGTCAACATACTATCACCAGCGAAGAATTCGTATGGAATGACTTGATTGACGCCGGCTGTGAATGGGCCTGGGAAGTTAGCCTTTTCCAAGTATGTAGCTGGAACATCTACCGTATCTTTGGTATTGTCGGCTACACCTTTTTGCACTTCAGCTGGGGTGGTTAAGCCATTCAAATTGACATCCAAATCTTTTGTTGCTACGAGATTACTCAAATCTGCCTTGCCATCTTTAGCACCGTACACTTTAATAGTAGCTTTATAACTTTGAGTTCCGTTTTGTTTCAAGAGGTCTAGAAGCTCTTTATCAGATTTACCTTGAGTTCCTGCCAAATCCACTTCGTAGAAGTAGAGGCCTTTGCCCAAGTTTTCTACTGGTGGAAGGGCAGGATTTTTTGCTGAACCATTGTCTGACCATGGAGCCTTGTCTGAGGCTTTCAAAATCAGACGAGTCAACATACCATCACCAGCGAAGAACTCGTAAGGAATAACTTGGTTGACACCAGCTGTGAATGGCCCTGGGAAGTTAGCTTTGTCCAAGTAAGAGGCTGGAACATCCACTGTGTCTTTAGTATTGTCAGCTACGCCTTTTTGAACTTCAGCTGGGGTGGTTGCTGGTTGAGCTTCATTTACTTCACGGTCTTGTCCAGAAACTGTAGGAGCAGGATTTGTTGCAGGTTTAACCGCATCTTCTGTTTCTTTCTTAGATTCTGGTTTTGCTTGCACTTCTTCTTTTGGCGCTACCACTTGGTCTTTATCAGCTACATTCACTTTTTCTGGAGAGCTTGTAGCATCCAAGCTTGCTTTAGGTGTTGAGTCTACCTGTTCTGAAGGGAGAGCTGTATCAACTGCTTCTTTGAGAAGTTCTACTGGTAAGTAACTCTTTTCACTCACCGAAGCAGCGTCTGGCACAACTTGAGCAGGGGTCGGATTGACCACATCGGCACGTACAGAACTTGGCTGACCAACTAGGACAAAGACGCCACTGGCTACAACAACTGAGGCAACACCGACACTGAGACGGCGAATAGACCAACGAGTATATCTTTGATTTGGATTGAATTTCATAGGATTCTCCTTAGAGTTTTTCTTTATTTGATGACTCTAGTATAATCTCCTAAAATTAAAAAGGATTAAGAAAAAGTTAAAATTTTTCTTAAATCCCTCTTATAAAATACTTATATTAATTAAATCCATAAACAGACTTGGTGATTTGATAAACGACATTGGAAAGTTTGCGGGCTGGCAAGACTGAATGTTTGGTCAAACGGCTCAACATGGTCTTCCGAATAGCCTGAAAGACCTCTGGATTTTCCTGCTGAATATAGGTCCACAGCTCCCGTTTTTTGGCCAGATGCTCTGCTGTGCCCGCTCGATTGAGCAAGGCACTGGAAATCACCGTCGTAATTTCAATATGATTCAACAGATATTCTCGCATTTTTGGATGACTCACTTGGGACAAATCAAGCTGGTCTACTAAAAGACGATTAACCTTGAGTTGCTGGTCAATGCGCTTAATCATCACTTGCTCATTGACAGACTGGTCCTCACGCCCAATTAAATAACGATAGAAATCGACAGGCAGATAGTACATAGTCTTGACCTGCTGAAGGGGGGTAAAGACAAAGAGATTATCGACATAAAAAGTATGCTCAGGCAGTTGGAACTGGCTCGCTCGCAACAAATCTGTCCGGTAAATCAGCGAGTGCATCATGATATACTGGCCTTTTGAGAAATTTCCGACCTGATCCCAGCCAAAAATCTGTTGGACAGGCAAGACTGACTCATAACTCATACTCTTCTTACGAGACTGACCTTCCTTTTCATAGACAAAATTGGTCACAAAGGCATCAACTTCCTGCCCCTCACTCTCTAGTTCCTGCAAGGTTTCAAGAATTTTTAAATAGGCACGAGGATCTACCCAGTCATCACTATCAACTACTTTAAAATAACGACCAGAAGCCTCCGCTAAGCCGCAATTGACGGCACCCCCATGGCCCTTATTTTCCTGATAGATAGCTCTAACGATGTTAGGATACTTGCTGGCTAAACGCTCAGCGATTTCCTGAGTCGGGTCCTGAGACCCATCATTGATAATCAAAATCTCAACTTGCTCACCACCAATCACTAGCGACTCCACGCAGTAATGAAGATAGGCTGCGGCATTATAGCTAGGAATGGCGATAGACAATAACTTCATAATCTACTCCTTTAGGGGACTGATTTTTTCTTACTCTCTTGTCACTTCTTTCTATTTTACCATAAAGTCCAGTTTTTGAAGGACTTTTACTAGAATGCAAGAGGTTCTAGTCTCAATTGGAATACAGGTCTCTCTATTTCCTATCTTGAACATTAAAAAAGAGGGAATTTCCCTCCTTAGGAATTTAACTCTGCCAAATCATCTAGATATTGGTTGTTAATGACCGCCAAGATATAGGCATCTGCCCTCAAGAGATCATTGGGACCAAACTGGACATCTAGCGGTGAATTTTCTTGTTCACGAAATCCTAGGACATTGAGGTTGTATTTGCCACGTAGATCTAGCTGGCTCAGGCTTTGACCTGCCCAGACACTAGGAATCTTCATCTCCACGATAGACACATTTTTATCCAGCTGAAAGACATCAACATTGTTATGAAAGAGAATGGTCTGCGCTAGAGACTGCCCCATTTCATACTCAGGTGAAATCACCGAGTCAGCACCGATTTTTTCTAGCACCTTCTTAGCTGTCTGGCTTTTGACCTTGGCAATAACCCTTGGTACCCCTAGACTCTTACAATGCATGACTGCAAGCACACTCGACTCTAGATTTTCCCCTGTTGCCACTACAACCGTATCACAGGTATCAATTCCTGCAGTTCTGAGGAGTTCCTCATCTGTGATATCGCCAACAACTCCACGCGCCAAAACAGGCTCAAATTGATTGATTCGCTCAGCGTGGTCGTCAATGGCAATGATATTCATATCTTGCTTGGCGAGGGCTGTCAGGACACTACTCCCAAAAATCCCCAAGCCTAAAATTCCAATAGTACGATCTGACATCGTTCTTCCTTTCTTATCCAATACTAATATCTGCTTTCATATACTGAATCAAATCTTTCTTATCCGGCTGGTAATCCGCTAGACTAACCAGCAAGGTCAAGGGACCGATACGGCCGATAAACATGAGCAACATGACAATGCTGAGGGCTAGCTTGCCCAATTCTGGTGTCAAATTTGCCGTTACCCCAACTGTCGCAAGGGCGGAAATGGTCTCAAACATGAGGTAGATAAAACGCGGCGTTCCTTCTGCCGTAATTCCCAGCAACATCAAGCCCAACAAGAAGGTCATCAAAAAGATAATGAAGACACTAAAGGATTTTTGGACTGTTCGAGCTTCAATGGTTCTCTGCGCAACATTGGCATGAGGCAAGCCCAGCAACTCACTACGAGCAAAGACCAACAAGACAAAGAAGGTCGTAATCTTGAGCCCCCCAGCCGTTCCTCCAGGCGCCCCACCCAGAAACATCTGTAGGATATAGATAAACAGGGTCACAGGCCGAGCTTGGGTGTAGTCAATAGAGGCAAAACCAGCCGTTCTCATGCTGACGGTTTGGAAAAAGCTAACCAGCACTTTCTCTGGAACACTAAGATTGCCAATGGTTCCAGGATTATGCCACTCTGTAAAGAGTGTGGATACTGTCCCAAACAGCAAGATCCCTGCTGTCAAGAAGAGGACTAGTTTAGTGTGGAAACGCAGACGGCGTTTTTTCTTCTTGTCAAACTGGGTTGCCAAGTCAAACCAGACCATAAAGCCAAGACCACCTGTGATAATCAAGCCAGCAATGACCAGACTGATCAAGGTATCCGTCTGAAAAGCCACTAAACTGTTACTGCCGAAATTATCAAAACCAGCATTACAAAAGGCTGAAATGGCTAAAAAGATAGAGGTGAAAATGCCTCGTCCCCAACCAAACTCAGGAACAAAACGGAAACTTAGTAGGAAGGCCCCCAAGCCCTCCACCAGAAAAGTCGTCAAAAAGATGGACCGCATAAAGGCCTTCAGTGACCGAGTCTCCCCGTAACTAAAACTCTCCTGAATGGTTTCACGACTGCGAAGACTGAGCTTTTGCTTCCCCTGAATATAAAAGACCCCGATAAAGGTCATAAGCCCCAGACCACCAATCTGGATCAAGAGCATACAAATCAACTGACCCCAAACATTATAGGTTGTAGCCACTGGTTGCGTAAAAAGGCCGGTCACACAGACCATGGACACCGTCGTAAAAAGATGGTCAAAATAAGTAGCCTGCGAACCACTTGCCTGGACAAAAGGCAAACTCAAAAGGAAAGAGCCTATAAAAATAACTCCAGCGAAACTTAAAAAAATGCGACGAGCAGGCGAAAGTCCGCCAAAGACCCTTTCAAGTTTTTTCACAAATAATTTGAATAACATACATCCATTGTACCATAAAAAGAAGGAGAGTAGCTAGATCTGAGAGGCTATCTCAAGGCAGAGTTCCAAGGCCTTTTCGAAAGCTTCTGAACCCCAGTCACGACTATCGTACTGGTCCAAGTCAGCTAGAGAATCTGCTGTAAATAACAGCTCTCCCCAAAGGACCTCACGCAATTGAGCTACTGCCGCAAGTGCAGAACACTCCATCTCCACAACAGCACAGCCTTCCTCCTTGCGATAAGCCACCTTTTCAGCCGTTTCTCGGTAAAAACCATCTGTGGACCAGGTCATGACTTCTTCATAGGGAATCCCTCTGACTTCCAAAACTCGCTCAATAGCAGCAATAGCCTCTGGCTGAATTTCCATATAACGAGAAGGGGCCACATAGTGATAACTGGCTCCTTCATCTCGCAGAGCCCGAACAGGGACTAGAAAGGCATTTTCTTCTATATCAGTCAGCACACCACAGGTTCCAGCGGAAATAATCTGCTCCACACCATATCCAATCAACCAATCCATAAACTGGGCTGCTGGAGCTGAACCAACAGGAGCCTGAGCCAGACAAATTTCCTCGCCCTTATAGTTCACGACATAGACTGGATAGGTCTTGGTGGCAGAAACGAATTCGCCGACACAGTTCGCCCCTACTTCCCTCGCATAACGGTCAATCTCCTCACCTAAAAAAGCATAGACACACTTCTTGGGCAAGTGCAAGTCCAGCCCCTCGTGATCAGGCATGATGACCGCCTGAGGATTGTCATCAAACTCTAAAATAGGAATCGCGTGTTTCTGAATCATAACCTACCTCCTCTAATTTTGTACTATTGTATCAAAAGCTGACAGAGTGTCAAGGAATTCTCTTTAGCAAGCCAGAAATCTCCTCTTCCATACACTTGAGAAATCGTTGCACCGCTGGAGAAGTCGGTTTCTGTTTTGGCAAAGCGATTGAGGACTTATGAAGAATACAAAATCCAACAACAAAAAAGACATGAATCTGAAATAAGCAGAACATGTCTTTTTTAGCTTGTTTGAAAGTCAAGTAAATAAATCTTAGCTCTTCTAGAACTCCCTTATTTCCACAAACCACCTAAAATCTGTTTTTCTAATAAGTCTAGGTCCTCTTCCTTTATTTCTCCGTTGTCGCTAACGATATAAAGTTGAGCGAAGTAAGCCAACAATGGACCAACACAAATACGAACCATTTGAGGAATCGTTAACTCTGGATTTACACGTGGATCTGCTAGCAATTCTTTATGAAGCACTCGAAGTTTATCTTGAATAGCATTCCAGATAAAAATCTGTTCATTT
The DNA here is from genome assembly GCF_965111735.1 of Streptococcus mitis. Classification (GTDB taxonomy): domain Bacteria; phylum Bacillota; class Bacilli; order Lactobacillales; family Streptococcaceae; genus Streptococcus; species Streptococcus mitis_DR. The sequence continues at coordinate 89,040 of NZ_OZ217346.1, read as the reverse complement.
TTTAGTTTCTTATTTGAAAAACTCTCCTGCAGAATGATTTTCATCAAAGCACGATTTTTTTTGAGATAGCTCATACGATCGTGGACGAGATAACGAACCCTCTCTTCTGTCGTTTCAAAAGCTAAGAGTTCCTCAACAAAACTACCGAAAATGCCTGGGACTACAGGATGTAAAATAGCCGTCAGTAGATCATCCTTCGTCTTAAAATACTTAAACAAAGTTGCCTGGCTTAGTCCAGCACGCTCAGCTATGTGAAGAGTTGAGGTCCCATGGTAACTCCTAGTTGATATGAGATCCACTGCTGCCTGCATGATTTTTTTCTTTCCTTGAGGGTAATTCGCTTCTTCTAAGTAATCTTCAAACGATTCAAAAACAGTCTTATCCATCTAATCTTCACACCTTTTTAGCATTATTTATGTTGATTTCTAAACTTTACGATAACGACGCAATCCAACAATATTGAGAATTGTTAAAATGATCAAGAAAATCATTAAAACACCAAGATTTGGCAAAATATCACCAAGATTGTGTCCGTAAAGAATAATCTGGCTTATTGCATCACCAGAATAGGTTAATGGCAAAAATTTCCCCACAGTTGGAGCCCATGCTCCCATGGATGACAATGGAATAATCCCTGAGAAAAAGAGTTGAGGCATAATCACGAGAGGAATAAATTGCATCATTTGGAATTCTGATTTTGCTAGAGTAGACAAGAGAATTCCAAAAGCTAGTGCTACAAGAGCCAGTACCACATTAACTATTATAACATTTAAAATATTTCCTACAACTTCTACATCTAGTAGCCAAATTGCTGCTAAGACGACAACTGCCGTTTGAAAAATCGCAATAATACCGTAAGACAACATATAGCCATAGACAATTTCAGAACGTTTCACTGGGGTTGCTAACAAGCGATCCAAGGTTCCACTTGTGCGCTCTTTCAAAAGTGCCATACCAGAAATCAAAAAGACAAAGAAGAAGACCACAAAGCCAATTAAAATTGGAATCATACGTGCAAAGAATCCAGTATTTTTATCTCCATATTGGTAAGATTCTTTGATTTCAGGCGCCTTTGCATCTAATTTCAATTGTGGAAGATCTTGTTTGATACGAGATAGTAACTGATCGGTGCCTTCACTGGCGATACTTGTTCGTAACACTTGTCGTATCATAGATGTCTTGGAGGCATCTGTATTTGCGTAGTCGACCTGATACTCACCGTCTTTATAAGAAATCACAGCATCGACTTTTTCATTTGCTAGCGCTTCTTTGGCCTGATCTAAGTCTTGATAAGTCTCGATGTCCACATGATCAAGCTCATCCATTTTCGTTATCAAACCAGTTGGTAGATCTTGTGTCGCTAACTTGACATTCACGGTTGTACTAGCTGAAAACATGAGGTTCATCAGCCACATAATAAATACCGGCGCTACAAACATCATAGCCAAGGTTCGTTTGTCACGAAGCAATTCTTTGATAACTTTTTTAGCAATAGCAATGGTTCTCATCTTACTCTCCTTCTGCTTTCAAAAATACTTCTTCAATACTTGAAACTTGATAACTTTCTTTTAAGTGTTGCGGTGTATCAAAAGCAATGATTTTTCCACCTAATAATAAGCCGACCTTATCCGTTAACTCTGCTTCATCCATAACATGGGTAGTAACTAATATCCCAACCCCATTGTCTCTAAGCGCGAATAATTCTTTCCAGATTTTCTTCCGAAGAGAAGGGTCGATTCCAACTGTCGGTTCGTCCAAAATCAAGAGCTGAGGATTCCCCAGAAGCGCGATGGCTAAAGACAAGCGTCGCTTCATTCCTCCAGAATAACCGGATACCGTTTTATTCAAATGCTCTGCCAGATCCACAACTTGAGCCACATGGGCAATTTCAGCTGTCAGATCTCTTTTGGATAGCCCTTTTAGCTGACCAAAAAATTCCAGATTTTCTTGACCTGACAAAGCCTCATATAAGGCATCTGACTGGGCCATATAACCAATATCTCCTAAAATATGACGATTGGGCATAGTATGATCCAATACCAAAGCAACCCCTCCGTCAGCTTTTTCCATCCCTAACATAGTCTTAATCATAGTCGATTTACCAGCACCAGACGGACCTATTAAGCCTATAATTTCTCCCGGCTGCAATTCAAAGCTGACATGATTCAAAACCATTTGACGACAAAAAGACTTATCCAAATCTTGTAAATGTAGCAATTTTTTCATATGCTTCCTCCTAGGTGAGTGTTTACTCACTTACTGAATATAGACCTATTATAGTGAGTGTTTACTCACTTGTCAAGAAAAAAGTTGAAATTCTTTAAAAAATAAAGCACCAGATTCGTATCTGATGTTTATAATGCACATGTCTTATTTCTAAAAATGTTTTTGAACTTCCTCTCTATACTCCGAAATGGTCTTTTCTGTCCACTTTTTAAAGGCCTATTTTCCCTCTACTTTTCTCGGCTAATCCAACCATCGTCATTGCTATCGCAACTCTAATGACCTTGGTAATGGGAATTCATTTTACTCATTTTTATATGAAACAGACTAAGAAATTTTCAAGACCTAATTGAAACCAAATTAGCCCTTGGAAGTCAAAAAATCCTCGAACTCTACGCTGACCGTCTAGCAGAATCAGACCAAATGCGGCATGGCTTTCTAAGAATTCGGTTAAGGGACGTAACCTACAAGCTGCTTACGTGGATGGATTTACTTTGAGAGATTTCTTCGCCTTCAACCAAGGACTAAATAAAATGGGTGACCAAGCACTTCCTTTTAAAATTCACCCTGAACATTTTGTATTTGCTGGAGTTCACGGTGGACAGGAAGTGAGGAGTTGATTGGAGAGTACGGTCAACCAACTTATCAAAAAATCTTTATCAGTCTAGATACTGAAAAAACAGGCGTTCCGGATGTCGATACAAAAATTTCTATGGCAGGTGATACTGCTACTCTCATGTCCGATACAAGCCTTGATATCAAGATGTATGGTATGCATCAGTTCAAGATGAAAAAAGGTGGACTCCGCATCAAATTAGGCGTCTTTTCCCCAGAAGCAACCCCAAGCTAGATGGAGCTCGGTCACCAAGAACACCTAGCAGTTGAATTTTTCAATTCCCTCACAATCGCCTACCAAAACAAAACATTTAAGGGAAAACTACTCAATACCTTCTTAAAATTCAAGAAATTCAAGTAAACAAAAACGGGTGACTGAACAATTTAGCCTTTGAAAGCTACGATTATAAAACCACTCGCAACATATGAATCTACGATACAAAAAGGATAACATTGCTCTTAGCAATGCTATCCTTTTTTGTTTATCCTTGTCCGCCAGGGGCTGGACCGCCGCCTTGAGGTCCCTCACCAGGTCCACCGCCTCCAGGCATAGAGTTCACAATATCAGTTTGTTTTTCGCCGTTGAGATAGATATCTCCACCTGTATAGGTCGCTGTTCCATCAAAGTCAAAGCCTGATTGACCAATCATTTTAATGGTTCCACCTGTGACCGTGATATTGCCATTTGAGTCAATCGGATCTGTGTCCCCTTGACCGACTTCTACAGTTAGATTACCACCTGTCATGGTAAAGTAAATATCGCTTTGCTGAGCATTTTTATTAGCTGCATTGACCCCATCATCTGTCGCGTAGACATTGATATCACCACCATTAATCGTAATGGCTTTCCCTTCAATTCCTTCAGTCGAATTCTTGACGGTGTAAGTACCGCTGTCAATCACTAGGTTACCAGAAGCGTGAATACCGTCATCTCCTGCTGTGACTGTTATGGTATTGTTAGCCAAATACATATTGCCGACAGTCATATCCTCATCATTGTCAACTTTGACACCATCTTCCTTGGCATCGATGGTCATGGTCGTACCAGTGATATTGAGTTCATCATTAACATTAAAGGCATCGCCAACTGCTATGATGTTATAGGTTCCACCCGTGATGTGGAGGGTGTCGTTGGCCTTGATACCATTGTTCTTCTTGCCATCTACATTGAGAGTTCCTTTCCCGTTGATGGTCAAATCCACCTTAGAAAAGAGAGCTGCGTCTGCTTTTTCGTCGCTGTTAGAGCTTGAGTCAGAGAGACTGTTGGTGGTTCCCTCTGCTAGAGTTAAGTAGACGTGGCCAGCTGATGTCGCTGAAATCGCTGCATTGGTATTGGTCATGGTCGCACCTTTTAGGACTAGATGAACATCTGCCGACTTATCTGCCTCGACCTTGATTTGCACTCCGTCAGACTGACCTGAAATCACATAGGTCCCAGATTTTGTGATGGTCACTGTTGATCCAGAGACGTTTGCTGATGAGCCAGATAACTCAATCTTAGAAGCTGTACTTTCATCATAAGAAGTATCATAGTCCTTCTCAGTAAAATAGGAAGATTGACTGTTTTTAGTTAAAGTTGTAATAGCAGTGGTATCTGCCGCTGCAGTTGTACTTGACTTGGTCGTTGACTGCCCACAAGCTGTCATCAAAGTCAGAGCTGTTAAACTGGTTAAGATTAGGGTCCATTTTTTTGATTTCATACTTTTTCCTCACCTTCATTTAGCTTGAGCTTAGTTTACAGGGGAAGTCTGAAAAAAATCTAAACTTTTTCTGAAAATTTTCTTAAGTTCAGTTTCAGTTAAGTTATCTTTAACAAAAGTTTTAGGAAAATTCCATAGACTAATCACAAGCAAGTTCAACTTGCCCAGACACACCTATCTGCTAATAAGATAGCGTACTAAAATAGTTTGATAAAGGAGACAGGATTTATGAAACCAATTGAAACAAGCTTTAAACGAATCGAAACCAAATATGTCGTTGCCAAGGGTGACTTGGCTAATTTAATAGAGGACTTAAAAATATACCTCGTAGAGGATGATTATCCAACTTCGACCATTTCTAACATCTACTTTGATACAGAGCAATTTGATATGATTCAGGAGGATGGCCAAGGTACTAAGCGCAAAGAAAAGATTCGGATGCGAACCTATCTCAGTCAAGTCCAGCCTGATAGTCAGGTATTTTTAGAAATCAAATCTAAGGACAGAGCTGGTGTCGGACGAAAACATCGTCTCTTATCGACTCCCCAGTCTATCACCCAGTTTATGACCAAGGGACAGCTGGATAGCAGTATCAAGGATCGAATGATGATTGAAAAAATCCAGCAACTCCAAGAGGAATATCAGCAAGCCATTATCCCTCGTATGTATATATACTATGACCGTTTTTCTCTCAAGGAAAAGAAAGAAAGAAATTATCGGTTTTCCCTACAATAAAATTCGTATCACCATTGACCAAAATCTAACCTATCGTGATGATAATGTCAGTTTATTCTCAGGAAAGGACGGTTTCCCTCTACTAAACGAGGACATTGTCATCATGGAAATTAAAGCTCCAGGTAGAAAACCCCAATGGCTACAAGATATTCTCGACCAATATGGACTGGTAGAGCAGAAATTTTCAAAATACAGCTGCGCCTACCACAAGTCTCAAGGGCTGGACTATAGCCCACGACCAAGCACAGAAAGTGTAGGTACTACTTATGTCTAATCTTTTTAATTCTATCTTCAACGACACAACTGCCACTGCAAATCCTATCCAGCTCTTTCTGGCTCTCTTGGTCAGCCTGATTTTAGGTTTGGCGCTGACCTGGGCTTACAAACACCGTACTCTCTATACACGAGAATTCGCTGTCAGTTTGACCCTACTCCCCTGCTTGATGACCTTGGTCATCTTTCTGGTAAATGGCAGCCTAGGAACCTCTATCGCCGTTGCAGGAACTTTTAGCCTCATTCGTTTTCGTTCAGCTACCAGTGGTTCACGGGAACTAATTGCTATCTTCCTTGCCATGATTATCGGGCTAGCAGCAGGGACAGGCTACCTAGCTCTAGCTATTCTCTTCACTGTCTTTATCTTAGCGGTATGGCTTCTTTTAGAGAAGCAACAAAGCAAGAGCAATCACCAACGTCGCAGGCTATTGACCATCACAATTGCGAACCAAGAAAATCAACTTCAAACTATCCAATCTGGACTATCACAATTCTGTACTGAGTTAGACCTCATCTCGATTGATACTAGCAATGATGGAGAACAAGTCACCACTGTCTATGAAATGGATTTCAAGGCTCAAACAGACGATTTTCAAATCATCAATTATCTCACTAAAGAACAGGATACTTACCAGGTTTCCCTGACCAAGAATGCCAAGAAGAGAAAGAATTTATAGAACTTCTTGCGTAAAATCTAAAAAGAATCCAGGTAAACACTCAATAGTAAGAAGAAAAAGTCAATCTGATTTATGATAAAAGACATCATATCAAATGTTTAAAAAACGTTGATATGATGCTTTTTTCTTATCTTAAAAACTATTTGCTCAATCGCTTTATTTCACAGGTATTTCCTTAATCACGCGCGCAGGATTGCCAGCTAAAACAACATTGTCGCCAAAGGACTTTGTAATCACGGCCCCTGCTCCAGCAACAACATTATTCCCCAGTGTCACTCCCGGAAGGACAATGACACCACCTCCAGCCCAGAAATTATCTCCAATAGTGATGGGCTTGCCGTATTCGACCCCTGAATTGCGTTCCTGCGGATCTAGTGGGTGGAGGGGAGTTAAGAACTGACAGTTGGGACCAATCATAGCATTGTTACCGATGCGAATGGGGCAGACATCCAGCATGGTCAAGTTCCAATTAGAATAAAAATTTTCCCCTAGATGGATATTGACTCCATAGTCGACCACCAGGCGTGGATTAACATAGAGATTTTTCCCAGTCGAACCAAACCAAGTCTTGACAATCTCCGCCCCCTTCAAGGGATCTTCTTCCTTGTTAAAAGCAGACTGTTTTTGGCGAGAAGCCTGAGCCAAGTCTCGCAATTCTGGATCCGATGGACGGTAAACCTCTCCCGCTATCATTTTCTGGTATTCACTGGTCATTGTTTTCTTCTCCTTGTTCTCTACTATCATATCAAATTTTCTACATATCTGACTAGAATAAGGAGCACTTCCTACAATTGATACTCTGATTGTCATCATATCCTGTCTAAACGGATACGAGTCACAATTCCATCTGGGTCTGTGATTTCCAACTGGCTCGATGTCAGCCACTTGATTGGTGCGTCAACTTCTTGTGTTCGTTGCGCAATCGTTAGCAGTTCTTCCTTACTCGCAACCTCAATGACATAATAGGCTAAGCCTGGCAAGCCTTGCTTACGCGAAGCCAGATCTTTTCCTCCCCATTCGTTGACTGCCAAATGATGATGATAGTCCCCAGCTGCAATCCAACTAGCACTAGGCACACTGAATTTATCCTCTAACCCTAACACCTTTTGATAAAACTGGCTGTACTTTCGACTATCCTTGACGGAAAGATGAATATGCCCCATTCTCGTACCTTCTGCCAGGATAAAGGGCTCTACTCTTTCCCCCAACTCATAAATGTCCTGCGCCGCAAGAGCCTCCGTCACTCCGATAATGCGTCCATCTTCTCGAATATCCCATGTGGAAACCGGCTTATCTCGATAGAGTTCAATGCCATTTCCCTCCAAATCCTGTAAGTAAAGGGCCTCACTGTAACCGTGATCTGCACCGCCGACAAGAGAAATCTGTAAATCTGTCAGGTGTTTTAAGACATCTGCCAAAGCCTTGCGTGTCGGCAAAAGAATAGCCAGATGGTAAAGACCATAATGTTCCCTTACTTCATCGCTCTCTTGTGCTTGAATCAAGTGTACCAAGGCTTTTCCTCCAAGTCCCAGAATGACCTCTGTCTCAGTTTGAGATAAGATTTCTAAACCAATAACTTGCTGATAAAAGGCTGTTTGACTTGCCAAATCCTTTACATTTAAAACTGCCTCTGCCAAATAAATGTGACTCTTGTATTCATAGGTCATAAATGGTTCTCTTTTCTCATTGTAATTCTTTTCGTTACAACTATTATATAATTTCCATCAAGAAAGTCAAGCCAGACAACTTAAGAGATGCGGAGCAATAACGCCAGTTCAGGATAAGATAAAGTAAATTTTTCCATAATAAAACGCATATTATCAAAGTTTTCTGTACTGACCCCAAAAAGTTAGACAATTAATTTATCCGAAGGATTTAGTTCTGTATTGTACAGGGCTAAGTCCTTTTAGTTTTACCTTAATTCGTTTATTGTTGTAGTAATCAATATAGTCTACAATGGCTTGTTCCAATTGCTTAAGCGACTGAAATGACTTCTCATAACCGTAAAACATTTCCGATTTCAGAATCCCAAAGAAGGACTCCATCATACCATTGTCTGGACTGTTCCCCTTACGTGACATGGATGCTTGAATTCCCTTATCCTCTAGAAACTGATGATAAGAATCGTGTTGATATTGCCAACCTTGGTCACTATGGAGAATCGTATTCTCATAGTGCTTCTCTGTGAATGCCTGTTCCAACATTGTTCGTACTTGTTCTAAATTAGGCGAACAAGAAAGATTAAAAGCAATAATTTCGCTGTTAAAGCCATCTAAAACTGGTGATAAGTAAAGCTTTTGAGTACTTGCTGGAATGGCAAATTCTGTCACATCTGTGTAGCACTTTTCCATTATTTTAGAGCCTTCAAATTTACGTTGAATGAGATTCTCTGCCTTCTTGCCAACATCTCCTTTATGAGAAGAATATTTTCGTTTCTGTCGCATTTTAGCTTGTAAATTGAGTACTTTCATCAAGCGTTGAACTCTTTTATGATTTACCAGATAACCACGATTTCTTAGTTCTAAATGAATCCGACGATAACCATAATTTTCCTTGTGTTCGATAAAAATGGATTGAATTTCAGCTTTAAGCTCTTGGTCCTTATCTGGTTTATCTAGCTGTTTCAAGTGATAGTAGTAGGTCGAACGAGCTAGTTTAATGGCTTTTAGAAGAATATCTAACGAAAACTCAGTCATTAATTCTTGAACAATTTCTGTCTTTCTTCTTTCTCTTTTTCCTCCTTCAATCGGAGTTCTCTCAACTTTTTTAGGATTGCATTCTCCGCTCTCTCAGGTACTCATTTTCTGCTTGAAGACGTTCTAATTCTGTCCTCTCTTCAGGTCTCTTTTTTGGCTTACGTCCCATTTTAGGTACTCTCCCTCTTGTTTTCTCAACAATAGTATACCCGTTTTTCTTGTATTGTGCTAGCCAATTAAGAAGTATCGTACGACTTGGGAGGCCGTATTCAAGAGAAACTCTATCTTTAGTCCAGCCTTCATGTATGACTTTATGAATCATTTCTTGTTTTAAATCAGGAGAATAGTAACGATTTTTTCCTTTTTTGACGAACTCTATTCCGTAACAATCAATCAATTTAATCATGTACCTAATATTAGAATTATTTATCCCAAATTTATTTGAAAGCTTCTCTAAGCTATATCCTTGTTTTCTAAGTTCATAGATCTGAACTTTATCATCATAAGTTAATTTCATAATAAAAACACCCCAAAAGTTAGATTTTTTCTGTCTAACTTTTGGGGTGCAGTTCATTCAGCATCTGATAATATGTGTGTTTCTAATTTTAAAGACTTTTTGCCCAGCTTTTTTATTTCACAACAAGCTCATAACGTGTCTTACTTGTGAAGGTTTGACCGGCTTTGAGAATAACTTGATCTTTGAGGTCACTGTGAATGGCATCTGGTAAAGCTTGCGCTTCAAGGGCAATCCCATTGTGCTGTACCATTGGCTGACCTCCTATGATGACACTCTCATCCACAAAGTTTGCTGTGTAGACTACAAAGCAAGGAGCCTCTGTCTTGAAAAGCAGGAAGCGACCTGAATTTTGGTCATAAAGGAATCCAGCATTGTCATGACCTGCAGGAAGGGCAAATGGATGATCCAAACCTGATACCAGCTGGATTTGCTCATCTTCTTCTGCAAAGATATCCTTCAACAAGGCACCATTGTAGATGTGTTTAACCACATCACGACTAGCATCTGGAGTTTTGGCAGGAACACCGTCGGGAGCGATTGGATAAATGCCCTCTGTGTTTAGTTGGAAGACATGACGGTCAATCGTCTGCGTGAAATCACCAGACAAGTTGAAGTAGCTGTGATTAGTTGGATTGACCAGCGTATCCTGATCGGTCGTTACCTTGTAGCTGATTTCATAGGCACCAGTCTCTTCTAAGTGGTAACTGATCCAAATCTTGAGATTTCCAGGAAATCCTCCTGTCCCATCCGTACGCTCTGTGTAGAGGATCAAGCCATGGTCGCTCACTTCAACTAGTTCAAACAAGCTCGAATCCCAACCAGTTGAACCACTGTGGTTACAGTTGCTAGCATTGTTGACTTCAAGGTCATAGTTCTTGCCATTAAGCTCAAAGGTCGCACCTGCAATACGGCCTGCCACAGGACCTACGCTAGCTCCATGCTTGGGACTATTGCCTACATAGCTATCAAAATCATCAAATCCCAAAATAACATTGGCAAAGTTTCCAGCCTTATCAGGTGTGACATAGCGCAAGATAGTCGCGCCATAAGTCATAACCTCAAGCTGGTAGCCACCGTTCGTCTCAAATCGATAGGCCAAAACATCTTGTCCCTCAACATTTCCAAACACACGCTCTGTGTATGCTTTCATTCTCTTCTCCTTTTTCTATTTCTCTCAAGCAAACAAACCATAGAAAGCGAATTGACAATCTATGGTTTACTTGTATGATTTACAAACCCCTTTATCAAGAATCTATAAACGCAGTATCACTTTTGATATTCGTGGATGATAACACCTTGTACCACACGGTTTACTGTACCTGTAGGAGACGGTGTATCTGGTTTATTTTCTACCTTGAGTGAAGTCAATAGGGCAAAGAGTTGGGCATAAACGATGTAAGGGAAGACACGGTAAATATCATTCAAGACACCGCCACAACCAAGGGCCACTTCTTTGACATTTTCAAGACCAAAGGCTTGATCACTCAAAAGCACAACACGGCGAGCAATGTGATCACCAGCAACTTCACGAACCAAGTCCAAGTCGTACTTGCGAGTGTAGTCTGTTGTTGTACCAAAGACCAAAACAACTGTATCTTCGTTGATAAGAGATTTTGGACCGTGACGGAAGCCGACTGGGCTTTCATACATGGTCGCCACTTGGCCAGCTGTCAATTCCAAAATCTTGAGCTGAGCTTCATGAGCAAGGCCAAAGAAAGGACCAGCGCCTAGATAGATGACACGGTTAAAGTCTAGGTCAACAAGTTCTTTGACATCTTCTGCATTGTCTAGAACTTTACGGGCAAGACTAGATACAACTTCAAAACGTTCAGACTTAACAGCAAATTCTGTAGGATCAAAGACTAAGAGAGCTGTCAACATCATAGACGTAAAGCTAGAGGTCATGGCAAAGCCAGCATCATTAGAAGCAGCTGGTTGCAAAAGCAAGAGATTGCGGTCATCTCCATGAGCTTGAAGAGCCAATTTACCATCTGCTGCGCAAGTAATCGTCACTTGGTAAAGCTCATCCACCAAGGCTTTAGCCAAATCAACAGTCGCCACACTTTCAGGCGAGTTCCCACTACGAGCAAAAGATACAAGGACAGTCGCCACATCTTTTTTCAAATAAGTTTCTGGATTGGCAACGATATCTGTTGTCGCAATAGCATTGAAATTCCATTTGCGTTCGTCATAGACTTCCTTAAAGTAAGGTACCAAGGTATCTCCCACATAAGCAGAAGTCCCCGCACCTGTCAAAATAACCTTGATATAATCATGTTTATCCGCAATCTCTTGCAGGAAGGCTGCAATTTCTTCACGTTTTGCTTGATAAGATTCAAAAGCTTCTTTCCATACATCAGGCTGTTGGTAGATTTCACGTGTAGTGATTTCTGCACCCAATTCGAGCAAGTCTTCTTTTGTATAATGTAGCATTGAGTTCCTCTTTTTCTATTAAATATGGGAATGGGAGTAAGCCCCATTCCCATGTATATTCTATATAAAATGCTCTAACGATTTTCACGTTGTCACATCGTATACTCAATGAAAATCAAAGAGCAAACTAGGAAACTAGCCGCAGGCTGCTCAAAGCACTGCTTTGAGGTTGTAGATAGAACTGACGAAGTCAGCTCAAAACACTGTTTTGAGGTTTCAGATAGAACTGACGAAGTCAGTAACATATACCTACGGCAAGGCGACACTAGTATGGTTTAAAGAGATTTTCGAAGAGTATTATTCATCTTCGTCATCATCGAAGTCCGCTAATAAATCATTGACCTTAACAATGCTTTCTGCAGCACGGTTCTTATAGTCCGCATCTGCGCCTGTAAGGCTCGCATTGATAAATTCAATCACCATTGGAAGATTCATCCCTGCGTAAAGTTCGATGTCACGACCTTCCATAATCAAACGGCTTACCACGTTACATGGTGTTCCACCGAGAAGATCCGCAAAGACTAGGAAATCATCCAAACCTTCAATAGCAGCTTCAAATTTTGCAGTAAATTCTTCTGGCCCATCTTCTGGAAGAAGAGCTACTGTGTAAATATTGTCTTGTGGCCCCATAATCATTTCAGTGCTACCTTTAAGTTCTTCACAGAAGCGACCATGACTCACCAAAATTAATGATTTAGCCATAAATTATGCGCCCATTCCAAGTACAAATTTACCAAAGGCAGAAAGACCTACTGCAAGAGCGATAATGATACCGATAGCTTTAGTAGAAGTCATACCTTTCTTACCAAGCAACCAGAAGATAAAGGCAGTAAAGATTGCTGGAAGCAAACGTGGGAAGATTTGGTTCAAGATGTCTTGGAAATCAATCATCTTTTCACCGATTGGCAACTTGTAAGAAATTTCAAAGTTGATCATTGTTGCTACAAGAGCACCCATCATGAAGACACCCAGTACAGATGCAGCGTCAATCAAAGCTGTCAATGTACTTTGCATGTTGTTGATAAGGTTAACCCCTTCTTTGTAGGCAAATTCCAACTGTTTCCAACGGAAGATGTCATAAGCTACTGCAACTGCAATCCAAAGGAAGATACCCCAAGGTTGGCCAGCGATAGCCATAGTTGCTGCGACTGACCCCATGATAGCAGGTACAAGTGAACCAAAGATTGTATCTCCAAGAGGAGCGAATGGTCCCATCAAACCTGTCTTGATACCGTTAACGGCGTCTTTTGCACCCACACCATCTTTTTCTTCCATGGCAAGGTCAAAACCAGCGATAATAGTGTGGAAGAATGGTGAAGTATTGAAGAATTGAGTATGAACTTTCATCATTTCTTTCAATTCAGGAGTGCCATCCCCATACATTTTACGCAACTGAGGCAGGATCATGTAAAGGTAACCAGAAGCTTGCATACGTTCATAGTTCCAACCCAATTGGAAAGTAAACAAGCTACGTTTGTTGATTTGATTAAAATCTTCTTTTGTAAGTTTGTAATTAGAATTCGTCATCTTCGATTTCCCCACTTTCTGATGGTGTAGAAGGTGCTGCTACAGCTACTTTTTGGCTATTTTTGAAGTGAAGCACTGCTAAGAAGATACCTACGATAGAGATACCAATCATAGACAATCCTTTGAAGTTGTTCACGAAACCAATTTTTTCAGCAACATCTTTAGGTAGAGTACCGATAATACCTGCAACAGCGCCACCAAGACCTGTTACATATGAGTAAAGAACAGTCAACATAGCTGTCAAACCAAATCCCATAGCAAGGTAGTGAAGGTTACGTTTAACTGGAAGGTAACGAAGCAAGATTGCAAATCCAAGACCTGGAAGCATACGTCCTGCAAGTGTCAAGCCATCTGCAACCCATTTGTAGGCTTCAACGAAGTCTACCACTGATTGTACGAAGGCACCACCAAAAGCAAGGGCAAAGAAGACTGGAAGGGCACGAGATAGAGCCCAAGGAATCGCACCAAGCAAGTAGTTGCGTTCAATACCTTTATAGTCAAAGCGTTCGATTGCAGCATCCACACGGTGAGCGAAGAAAGTAGTTGTCATACGTCCAAGAACGTCGAAGTAAGTCAAGAGAGCTGCTACTGGCACAGCGATTGTTGTAATCGCCAGTGATGCATCAATTCCTTGTGAAACAGAGAAGGCTGTCGCAAGAACCGCACCAGAAGTTGCGTCGATACGAGAAGCACCACCGAAGGTACCAACCCCAAGAACGAACAGTTGCAAGTTACCACCGATAAGCAGACCAGTAGTCACATCTCCCATAATTAAACCAGTAATGAAACCAGCAAATACAGGGGAACCTGCAGATGAAACGATCGTCAACTCATCACAGATTTGATAAGCTGAGTACAAAGTGAGAAGTAAAATTTGCCACCATTGTATCATAACAATGACCTCCTAAAAATTTTTTCCTATTTTAATAAGCTCAAAAAGTCTGAAATTGGATCATTTGGAACCATTTGAGCAGTAAGTTTAACACCTTTTTCTGCCAGTTTATGGAAATCTTCCACATCCTTGTCCACTACGTTGATAGAACGTGTGATGGGGCGAGTTTCTGGTGTTTGAGACATATTCCCAACATTAAGGGTTTCAAGTGGTACACCTGCTTCTACCAAACCAAGGAAGCGGTCTGGTTTACGAGCCACGATAAAGAGACGTTGGCTATCATATTTACCAGCAAGAATATTGGCTGCCGCTTTTTCAATTGGCAAAATACTCAATTTCACACCTGGTGGTGTCGCGAGTTTCAAACCACTCTTTTCAACGTCGTTGTTGACAACTTCGTCATCTACAACCATAATACGTGAAACATTTAGTTTTCCAGCCCAAAGATTGGCTACTTGTCCGTGGATCAAACGTCCATCGATACGGCATCCTACAATTGTCATAAGTTTTCCCCCTTTATATGTTTTAGTGTAGGTTTACGAGTTAAATAAATTTCTTCTTTATATTCACCTTCTGTTTCAAAGATAATGATGCGGTTGGCACCTTCCTTGAGATAGCTATGCGGAATATAAAGCGAGAGTGTTGGGCCAACGTTCCAAAAACGTCCTAGATGCTGCCCATTGACAAAGGCAACCCCCTTACCAAACTCAGACAAGTCTAGGTAAGTATCTTTCGGCTCCTCGACTGTAAAGTCATAAGCGTAAAAGGCTGGTTGTCCTTCTGTCCATCCTTTTGAAAAATCAATTTTCTCAGGATTATCTAGTGGGAGTGGATAGTGTTTCCAGTTCAGTAAGAAGTGCAAATCCTTACAAACCCCTGTCCGAATTCCCTTACGTTGCGTATCTGCTAAGAACTTATGTCCATAGTTAACACGCCCCATATTTTCTACCAAGATATCCAATCTAGACAGCGCTTTCTTTTCGCCTTGATAAAAAATATCTTCCCCAATCTCTGTCTGATATTGGGTTTCGACCCACTGACCATCGACATAAAGCTGAGCTCTATCTCGACCGTCAATGATACGAAGTCTTTCTTCTTCTGCATCCCAGTTTGTTTCTGTTCGATAGAGTAGGTAGCCATAACTTTGTCCCAACTCCTCCATCTTTTTAGGATAGAGGCTTTCTACAGGACTTGACAAGCTATCCAAGGTTTCAAACAAGGAAACTTTTTCAACTAGTGGAATAGCATCCAACTCCATACTCTCTTTGTAGAGTGGTTCCAACTGGGGATACTCTGGGAAATGTGTTGCCATCATCTTCTTGACTGCCAAATATTTGGCAGTTGGATTTCCTTCTTCATCCAGAAGGGCATCGTAATCATAAGATGTAACTTGTGGCAGGTCCAAAGTCCCTCGAGCTGAGCAACCATTCATGAAACCAAAGTTTGTACCACCATGGAACATGTAGAGATTGATAGAGCCTTGTTCCAAAACCTCTCGAACTGCATCTGCCAACTCTTTCGGATCCCGTGTGATAATCGGCTCTTTCCAACGATTGAACCAGCCATCCCAGAACTCCATACACATGAGCGGCCATTTCTTGCCATGTTCATCAAAGAATTCCTGCATCTGTGAAAAGTTGTACGGAGCTTTAGAACCAAAGTTTCCTGTTACAAAGAGGTCATCTTCGATCAAAGTTCCAGCTTTCAGAGTAGCTCTCCATGGACCATCTGATGTAAAGAGAGGACAGGTTACGCCACGCTCTTCCATCAACTGTCGAATGGCTCTCAGGTAAGCCTTATCCTCGCCATAAGAACCATACTCATTTTCAACCTGCATCATGAGGATATTGCCACCCTTGTCCAACAAATGTGGAACCAACCGTGCCAAGAGCTGGTCATAGTAGTGACCGACAGCCTCAATATAGGCTGGGTCTGAGGAACGAATCCTCATATCTTTGGTTAAGAGCCAAGCTGGTAAGCCACCGAATTCCCACTCCGCACAGATGAAGGGCGACGGACGAACGATAGCGTAGAGACCCAAATCTTGTGCCGTTTGGAGAAATCGCTCCAAATCCAGAGCTCCTTCAAAGTGAAACTCACCCTCACGAGGCTCGTGTAAATTCCAGGCCACATAAGTCTCTACTGTATTAAAACCAAGAGCCTTCAAGTTATAGAGCGAATGATACCAATCTTCTGGAGGAACCCTAAAATAATGAATGGCGCCAGATAAAATCTTAAATGATTTTCCATCGAGATAAAAATCATCCCGTATCTCAAATCGTGTCATATTCTTACCTTCTGACAACTAAAGTTTACGCTTTCATTTGTTGATATAGTAAATATAACTCAATATCTTACATTTGTCAATAGGTTTTCACGATTTTTTTCATTTTTACTAATTTTTACAAAAAAACTTATAAAACCTTACTATCTCAAGAAATAATTTCATCTTAATTGACATGTATAAAGATGTAAGAAATTCTATTAATTTCTATGTAAATTAACCTTATAGCCTATTATTCTAATTTTTTTATTCAAAAGGCTACTATTCTTTCCAGTTTTATGGTAAAATCTTTAACTGAGAAGGAAAATCGAGGTGAAAATATGGCAATTCCAAAGTATCAATATATTAAAGATGAGTTAAAGAACAAAATCATTTCTGGTCAATTTGCCAGTGGAGATAAATTCTACACTGAAGCTGAATTGATTGCAATGTATGATGTGAGTTCTATCACAGTTGTCCGCGCCTTAAACGACCTTGCCAAGGATGGCTATATTGTCCGTCAACAAGGAAAGGGTACATTCGTTTCACGCGCACGCAAACATAAACTCGTAGAGTTTTCAGATGTAGAAGTTTTTGAAACTAAAGATGATAAAGTTACCGTCCTTTCTATTGAGCGTGGAAACAAACTAAGCTACTTAGAAAAACTTGGACTACGCGGAGATCAGTTCTACTACAAGATTGAACGCGTACGCGAAACAGGTGGTGTTGTGTACATCTACCATACATCTTACATCCCAGAACAATACGTCAACGCAAATTATCCAAATCTTGAATATTATAGCTCTATCTATAACCGTTTCAAATTGGATTACCACATTCACATGAATGATGAACATTTTGAAGAAATCAATGAAATAGCATTTCCAACTCCAGAACATGTGGCTTCGGTCCTCGGAGTCGATGAACAATTCCCAACCGTTTTACAAACCAAGACTACTAAACTAGAGTCTACTGGTCAAGTTCTCGCTTACAGCGAAACATATAAACGAGCAGATTACTACAAAATCAAATTCATTTCATGTAACCGTGGTCACTAAGAAAAAGCTTGAGCCTTGCTCAGGCTTTTTCTATATATATTATAGCACGAAAAAGCGACTATGAAAACGCTATTAAATATCTTTATTTAATTTGTAGAACTTTTACTAAAAACAAGTTAAAAATCACTGATTTTTCCTTAATTTTACCTTCTTATATAAGTTGTCATTTCCAAAATCTTATGATTTCCTCCATTTATTATAGTTCTTATATAAACCTACTTGACTTTTTACTATATAGATAATAAAATTAAATTGGTTTTATGTAAACGTTATCAAAATAGTTGTATCAAGGAGGTTTTATCATGAAACTAGACAAGAAACAGCGTTTCTCAATCCGCAAGTATGCAGTCGGAGCAGCTTCTGTACTGATAGGATTTACCTTCAGTGCGCAAGTCGTATCTGCAGATGGACTCACACCAGTACCAAAAGCTACTGAAACTTTGCAAGCTGTGCCGGATAGCCCACAAGCATCAGAAGCACCAATTCAAGATAAAGAAGAAAAACTTGTAAAACAAGCTGATAAAACTATAAAAGAGGAAGTTAAAACTGAAAAAGATACTGTTAACACAGTTATTCCAAAAACAGACAATGCGGTAGTACCGGTAGTAACAGAACATGCCAGCCCAGCCCCTACTACGGAATCAGAAAACACAACTCAAGTGGAAAAAAGCACAGAGAGTGCCAATACTGAGAAGAAAAACGAGCCTGCTACTCCTGCTGTACTCTCTCCGACTACTGAACGTGCCACTCAAACTAATGAAAAACTAGCAAAAAAGAAAATTGTTTCTATTGATGCTGGACGTAAATATTTCTCACCAGAACAACTCAAGGAAATCATTGACAAAGCGAAACATTATGGCTACACTGATTTACACCTATTAGTTGGAAATGATGGACTCCGCTTCATGTTGGACGATATGAGCATCACAGCTAACGGCAAGACCTATGCCAGTGACGATGTCAAACGTGCCATTGAAAAAGGTACGAATGATTATTACAACGATCCCAACGGCAATCACTTAACAGAAAGTCAAATGACAGATCTGATTAACTATGCCAAAGATAAAGGCATCGGTCTCATTCCGACAGTAAATAGTCCTGGTCACATGGATGCGATCCTCAATGCCATGAAAGAATTGGGAATACAAAACCCTAACTTTAGCTATTTTGGGAAGGAATCAGCTCGTACCGTAGATCTTGACAACGAACAAGCGGTCGCTTTTACAAAAGCCCTTATCGACAAGTATGCTGCTTATTTCGCGAAAAAGACTGAAATCTTCAACATCGGACTTGATGAATATGCCAATGATGCAACAAACGCTAAAGGTTGGAGCGTTCTTCAAGCTGATAAATACTATCCAAACGAAGGCTATCCTGTAAAAGGATATGAAAAATTTATTGCCTACGCCAATGACCTAGCTCGTATTGTAAAATCACACGGTCTCAAACCAATGGCCTTCAATGATGGTATTTACTACAATAGTGATACTAGCTTCGGAACTTTTGACAAAGATATCATCGTTTCAATGTGGACTGGTGGTTGGGGAGGTTACGACGTCGCTTCTTCTAAACTTCTAGTAGAAAAAGGTCACCAAATCCTAAATACTAACGATGCTTGGTACTATGTTCTTGGGCGAAATGCAGATGGCCAAGGTTGGTACAACCTTGATCAAGGATTAAACGGTATCAAGAACACTCCAATCACTTCAGTACCAAAATCCGACGGAGCAACTATTCCATTCATCGGTGGTATGGTAGCTGCTTGGGCTGACACCCCATCTGCACGTTATTCACCGTCACGCCTCTTCAAACTCATGCGTCAATTCGCAAATTCTAATGCTGAATACTTCGCAGCTGATTATGATTCTGCAGAACAAGCACTTAACGAGGTACCAAAAGACCTTAACCGTTATACTACAGAAAGTGTCGCAGCAGTTAACGAAGCGGCAAAAGCCATCCGTTCACTTGATAGCAACCTCAGCCGTGCTCAACAAGACACGATTGACCAAGCAATTGCAAAACTTCAAGAAGCAGTCAGCAATTTGACCTTCACACCAGAAGCTCAAAAAGAAGAAGATGCTAAACGTGAGGTTGAAAAACTTGCTAAAAACAAGGTGATTTCAATCGATGCTGGACGCAAATACTTTACTCTTGACCAACTCAAACGCATCGTAGATAAGGCCAGTGAGCTCGGATATTCTGACGTCCATCTCCTTCTAGGAAATGACGGACTTCGATTCTTACTCGATGATATGACCATCACTGCTAACGGAAAAACCTATTCAAGTGATGATGTCAAAAATGCCATCATCCAAGGAACAAAAGCTTACTACGACGATCCAAATGGGACTGCGCTTACACAGGCAGAAGTGACAGAACTAATTGAATACGCTAAATCTAAGGGTATCGGTCTCATCCCAGCTATCAACAGCCCAGGTCACATGGATGCTATGCTGGTTGCCATGGAAAAATTGGGTATTAAAAATCCTCAAGCCCACTTTGACAAAGTCTCCAAAACAACTATGGACTTGAGAAACGAAGAAGCGATGAACTTTGTAAAAGCCCTCATCGGTAAATACATGGACTTCTTTGCAGGTAAAACAAAGATTTTCAACTTTGGTACTGACGAATACGCTAACGATGCGACTAGTGCCCAAGGCTGGTACTACCTCAAATGGTATCAACTCTATGGCAAGTTTGCCGAATATGCCAACACCCTCGCAGCTATGGCCAAAGAAAGAGGGCTTCAACCAATGGCCTTCAACGATGGCTTCTACTACGAGGACAAGGACGATGTTCAGTTTGACAAAGATGTCTTGATTTCTTACTGGTCTAAAGGCTGGTGGGGCTACAACCTCGCATCACCTCAATACCTAGCAAGCAAAGGTTATAAGTTCTTGAATACCAACGGTGACTGGTACTACATTCTCGGTCAAAAACCAGAAGATGGTGGTGGTTTCCTCAAAAAAGCTATTGAGAATACTGGAAAAACACCATTCAATCAACTAGCTTCTACCAAATATCCTGAAGTAGATCTTCCAACAGTCGGAAGTATGCTTGCTATCTGGGCAGATAGACCAAGCGCTGAGTACAAGGAGGAAGAAATCTTTGAACTTATGACTGCCTTTGCAGACCACAACAAAGACTACTTCCGTGCTAATTATAATGCTCTCCGCAAAGAAATCGCACAAATTCCTGAAAACTTAGAAGGATATAGTAAAGAAAGTCTTGAGGTCCTTGACGCAGCTAAAACAGCTTTAAATTACAATCTAAACCGTAATAAACAAGCTGAGCTTGACACACTTGTAACCAAACTAAAAGCCGCTCGCTTAGGTCTCAAACCAGCTACAACTCACTCAGGAAGCCTGAATGAAAATGAAGTGGCTGCCAATGTTGAAACCAGACCAGAACTCATCACAAGAACTGAAGAAATCCCATTTGAAGTTATTAAGAAAGAAAATCCTAACCTCCCAGCTGGTCAGGAAAACATTGTCACAGCAGGAGTCAAAGGTGAACGAACTCATTACATCTCTATCCTTACTGAAAATGGAAAAACAACCGAAACAATCCTTGATAGCCAGATAACCAAAGAAGTTGTAAATCAAGTGGTTGAAGTCGGTGCTCCTGTAACTCACAAGGGTGATGAAAACGGACAAGCCACTATTGCTGAAGAAAAACCTAAACTAGAAATTCCAAACCAACCAACTAGAGCAAAAGCAGAAGAACAACAACTCCCTGAAACAGGAAGTCACGATTCTGCAGGACTAGTAGTCGCAGGACTCATGGCTACACTAGCAGCCTATGGACTCACTAAAAGAAAAGAGGCTCTTTGTCAACTGTAGTGGGTTGAAGAAAAGCTAAGCTCGAGAAAGGACAAATTTCGTCCTTTCTTTTTTGATGTTTAGAGCGATAAAAATCCTTTTTTTGAAGTTTTCAAAGTTCCGAAAACCAAAGGCATTGCGCTTGATAAGTTTGATGAGATTATTGGTCGCTTCTAATTTGGCGTTTGAATAGGGTAGTTGAAGGGCATTGACAATTTTCTCTTTGTCCTTTAGAAAGGTTTTAAAGACAGTCTGAAAAAGAGGATGAACCTGCTTTATATTGTCCTCAATCAGTCCGAAAAATTTGTCTGCCTCTTTGTTCTGAAAGTGAAAAAGCAGGAGCTGGTAGAGATGATAGTGGTGTTTCAAGTCTTCTGAATAGTTCAAAAGCTTGTCTAGAATCTCTTTATTGGTCAAGTGCATACGAAAAGTAGGACGATAAAAACGTTTATCGCTAAGTTTACGACTATCCTGTTGGATGAGTTTCCAGTAGCGTTTGATAGCCTTGTATTCATGAGACTTTCGATGAAACTGATTTATGATTTGGACGCGCACACGACTCATAGCACGGCTTAGATGTTGTACAATATGGAAACGATCTAGAACGATTTTAGCACACGGAAAAAGTTTTCTAGCCAAGTCATAGTAGGGACTAAACATATCCATAGTAATGATTTTCACTCGACATCGGACTGCCCTATCATATTTAAGAAAGTGATTTCGGATAATAGCTTGTGTTCTACCTTCAAGAACAGCGGTGATATTGAGCTTTTCAAAATCTTGCGCAATGAAACTCATCTTTCCCTTTGTAAAGATATACTCGTCTCAGGACATAATCTGTGGAAGGCGAGAAAAATCATGTTTAAAGTGAAAGTCATTGAGCTTGCGAATAACAGTTGAAGTTGAAATGGACAGCTGATGAGCAATATCGGTCAAAGAAGTCTTTTCAATCAGCTTTTGAGCAATTTTTTGATTAATGATACGAGGGATTTGATGATTTTTCTTTACTAGAGGAGTCTCAGTGACCGTCATTTTAGAGCACTGATAGCACTTAAAACGGCGTTTTTTAAGGAGAATTCTAGTAGGCATACCAGTTGTTTCGAGGTAAGGAATTTTAGAAGTCTTTTGAAAGTCATATTTCTTCATTTGACTTCCACAATCAGGACAAGATGGGGCATCGTAGTCCAATTTAGCAATGATTTCCCTGAGTGTATCCCTATTGATGATATCTATAATTTGAATATTAGGGTCTTTAATGTCTAGTAATTTTGTGATAAAATGTAATTGTTCCATATGAATCTTTCTAATGAGTTGTTTTGTTGCTTTTCATTATAGATATTATGGAACTTTTTTTCTACAACAAAATAGGCTCCATAATATCTATAGGGGATTTACCCACTACAAATATTATAGAGCCTTTTTTGAATAAAGCACTCTCCTATCTCAAAATACGCGAACAAATATGATATAATAGATTTATAGTGTAAAAAAATAACGAACAATTTTTTGTTAAATGCGAGGTTGAGAAATGAAGCTGTTAGTTGTCGGTTCGGGTGGTCGTGAACATGCGATTGCTAAGAAGTTGTTTGAGTCAAAAGACGTTGAAAAAGTCTTTGTGGCTCCTGGAAATGACGGAATGACTCTGGATGGTCTGGAATTGGTGAATATCTCTATTTCCGAACATTATAAGTTAATTGACTTTGCAAAGGCCAACGATATTGCTTGGCCCTTCATCGGTCCAGATGACGCCCTTGCGGCTGGGATTGTGGATGATTTTAATAAAGCTGGGCTCAAGGCTTTTGGTCCGACAAGATTGGCAGCGGAGTTGGAGTGGTCCAAGGATTTTGCCAAGGAAATTATGGTCAAATACGGCGTTCCGACAGCAGCCTATGGCACATTCTCAGATTTCGAGGAAGCCAAGGCCTATATCGAAAAGCAGGGTGCGCCTATCGTAGTCAAGGCAGACGGATTAGCTCTTGGGAAAGGTGTCGTCGTTGCTGAGACGGTTGAGCAAGCGGTCGAAGCCGCTCATGAGATGCTATTGGACAATAAATTCGGTGATTCTGGTGCGCGTGTGGTCATCGAGGAATTCCTTGACGGGGAAGAGTTCTCTCTCTTTGCCTTTGTCAATGGCGACAAGTTCTACATCATGCCAACGGCTCAGGACCACAAACGTGCCTATGATGGCGATAAGGGACCTAATACAGGTGGTATGGGTGCCTATGCGCCAGTTCCTCACTTGCCACAGAGTGTGGTTGATATAGCAGTTGACACGATTATCAAGCCAGTTCTTGAAGGCATGATCAAAGAAGGTCGTCCTTATCTTGGTGTTCTTTACGCAGGTCTTATCTTAACAGCTGATGGACCGAAAGTCATTGAGTTCAACTCTCGTTTTGGAGATCCTGAAACTCAGATTATCCTGCCTCGTTTAACATCTGACTTTGCGCAAAATATCACGGATATTCTCGATGGCAAGGAGCCAAACATTACGTGGAACGATAAGGGTGTGACTCTGGGTGTGGTTGTCGCATCCAACGGTTATCCGCTAGACTATGAAAAAGGTGTCAAGTTGCCAGCCAAGACAGAAGGCGACATCATCACCTACTATGCAGGGGCTAAGTTTTCGGAAAATAGCAGAGCACTGCTATCAAACGGTGGACGTGTTTATATGCTCGTCACCACAGCAGATACTGTGAAAGAATCCCAAGACATCATCTACCAAGAACTCTCCCAACAAAACACAGAAGGCCTCTTTTACCGAACAGATATCGGAAGCAAGGCTATAAAGTAAAAGTATAAGAATAACGCGACGAAGTCGCCAAACACGATAATGGTCGTATGGTTTGCGAGCATTAGCGAGCTAATATAGAACAATCACCGCCGTTGTGAAAGAACGATTGGAGGATAATCCAATCGTTCAGGGAAATTGGAAGACCTTGGGCTTCCGATTTAGGCATGAGACACCTTGGTGGCTGCTGCCGTCCCTCACAACTTAAGGTGATTGAAAAAAGAAAGGAAAGAAAAGGAAAAGTTATGACTAAACCAGTAATTTCCATTATCATGGGCTCAAAATCCGACTGGGCAACCATGCAAAAAACCGCTGAAGTCCTAGACCGCTTCGGTGTAGCCTACGAAAAGAAAGTTGTCTCTGCCCACCGCACACCTGACCTCATGTTCAAACATGCTGAAGAAGCTCGTAGCCGTGGCATCAAGATCATCATCGCAGGTGCTGGTGGCGCAGCCCATTTGCCAGGGATGGTGGCAGCCAAGACAACACTTCCAGTCATTGGTGTGCCAGTCAAATCTCGTGCCCTTAGTGGCGTGGATTCGCTCTATTCAATTGTTCAGATGCCAGGTGGGGTTCCTGTAGCAACCATGGCTATCGGTGAAGCAGGTGCGACTAACGCGGCCCTCTTTGCCCTCCGTCTCCTGTCAGTAGAGGATCAAGCTATTGCGACAGCTTTGGCAGATTTTGCAGAAGAACAAGGAAAAATCGCAGAGGAGTCGACAAATGAGCTCATCTAAAACAATTGGAATTATCGGTGGTGGCCAGCTGGGTCAAATGATGGCTATTTCTGCTATCTATATGGGGCACAAGGTTATAGCGCTGGATCCTGCGGCAGATTGTCCTGCCTCTCGCGTGGCGGAAATCATCGTGGCTCCTTATAACGATGTGGATGCTCTTCGTCAGCTGGCAGAGCGTTGCGATGTCCTCACTTATGAATTCGAAAATGTTGATGCAGATGGTTTAGATGCTGTCATCAAGGATGGGCAACTTCCACAAGGGACAGACCTGCTTCGCATTTCCCAAAATCGCATCTTTGAAAAGGACTTTCTCTCAAACAAGGCTCAAGTTACTGTGGCACCTTACAAGGTTGTGACTTCTAGTCGAGACTTGGCAGATATGGACCTGTCCAAAAACTATGTCCTCAAGACTGCGACTGGTGGCTACGATGGGCATGGGCAAAAGGTCATTCGCTCAGAAACAGACTTGGAAGAAGCCTATGAACTAGCAGATTCAGCTGACTGTGTCTTGGAAGAATTTGTCAATTTTGACCTTGAAATTTCTGTCATCGTATCAGGAAATGGCAAGGATGTGACGGTTTTCCCAGTTCAGGAAAATATCCACCGAAACAATATCCTGTCTAAGACCATCGTGCCTGCTCGCATTTCAGAAAGTCTAGCAGACAAGGCTAAAGCTATGGCAGTGCGAATCGCAGAACAACTCAACTTGTCTGGAACTCTCTGTGTGGAAATGTTTGCGACAGCTGATGACATTATCGTCAATGAGATTGCCCCGCGTCCACACAATTCAGGACACTACTCAATCGAAGCCTGTGACTTCTCCCAGTTTGATACCCATATTCTAGGCGTTCTGGGATCGCCATTGCCAGCTATCAAACTGCATGCGCCAGCCGTTATGCTTAATGTACTCGGCCAACACGTCGAGGCTGCTGGAAAATATGTCACAGAAAATCCAAGCGCCCACCTCCACATGTATGGTAAAATAGAAGCGAAGCACAACCGCAAGATGGGACATGTGACTTTGTTTAGTGATGAATCAGATAGTGTGGATGAGTTAGGGAAAGGGATTGATTTTTAGGACAAGTCTATGATACAAATAATCGTTAACGCTTTTGTTGAAAAGGATAAGACTGGAGCAGTTGTCGAAGTCTTGTTTGCTAGCAGTGATCACGAAAAGGTAAAGGCTAAATATGAAAAGCTAGTTGCTCTATATCCTGAAAACTATTTAGCAATTTATGATTTACCATTGGATACCGATCTCAATGAATTACTACACTATCCATCTGTGTTTATTGGAAAAGAGGAGTTTTAGTAGAAATCTTGGTTTACCTAGATAACTTATTCCCAACAGCTTACGAAGAAAGGAAAAATTAACAATATGATCGACCGTTACTCTCGCCCTGAGATGGCGAACATTTGGAGTGAAGAAAATAAATACCGTGCTTGGCTTGAGGTGGAAATCTTGGCTGACGAGGCATGGGCTGAGTTGGGAGAAATCCCTAAGGAAGATGTGGCTTTGATTCGCGAAAAAGCGGACTTTGACATCGACTGTATTTTGGAAATTGAGCAGGAGACTCGCCACGATGTGGTGGCTTTCACGCGTGCGGTTTCTGAAACGCTTGGCGAAGAGCGCAAGTGGGTCCATTACGGCTTGACATCAACTGACGTGGTGGATACGGCTTACGGTTACCTCTACAAGCAGGCCAACGACATTATCCGTCGTGACCTTGAAAACTTTACTAACATCATCGCTGATAAGGCTAAGGAGCACAAGTTCACCATCATGATGGGGCGTACCCACGGTGTGCACGCTGAGCCTACAACCTTTGGTCTTAAATTGGCGACTTGGTATAGCGAAATGAAGCGCAACATCGAGCGTTTCGAGCATGCGGCTGCTGGAGTGGAAGCTGGTAAGATTTCTGGTGCGGTTGGGAACTTTGCCAACATCCCACCATTCGTAGAGCAATACGTCTGCGACAAATTGGGTATCCGTGCTCAAGAAATCTCTACACAGGTGCTTCCTCGTGATCTTCACGCTGAGTACTTTGCGGTTCTTGCCAGCATCGCGACTTCTATCGAGCGTATGGCGACTGAGATTCGTGGTTTGCAAAAATCAGAACAACGCGAAGTGGAAGAATTCTTTGCTAAGGGGCAAAAAGGATCTTCAGCAATGCCTCACAAACGCAATCCTATCGGTTCTGAAAATATGACTGGTCTTGCGCGTGTTATCCGTGGTCACATGGTGACAGCCTATGAGAACGTGGCTCTCTGGCACGAACGTGATATCTCTCACTCATCAGCTGAGCGCATCATCACACCAGATACGACCATTTTGATTGACTACATGCTCAACCGTTTTGGAAATATCGTCAAAAACTTGACAGTCTTCCCAGAAAACATGATCCGCAACATGAACTCGACATTTGGTTTGATTTTCAGCCAACGCGCTATGTTGACCTTGATTGAAAAAGGCATGACCCGTGAGCAAGCCTATGACTTGGTGCAACCAAAAACAGCCTACTCTTGGGACAACCAAGTAGACTTTAAACCACTTCTTGAAGCAGATCCAGAAGTGACATCACGTCTCACACAAGAAGAAATCGATGAAATCTTCAACCCAGTTTATTACACCAAACGAGTGGATGATATCTTTGATCGTCTAGGACTGGGTGATTAATTATAAAATAAACAGCGAGCTTCAATCTCGCTGTTTATTGTTTTATCGAAAAGACTTAGTCTTCTTTTCTGGCTCTATAATATTTGTAGTGGGTAAATCCCCTATGGATATTATGGAGCCTATTTTGTTGTAGAAAAAAAGTTCCATAATATCTATAATGAAAAGCAACAAAACAACTCATTAGAAAGATTCATATGGAACAATTACATTTTATCACAAAATTACTAGACATTAAAGACCCTAATATTCAAATTATAGATATCATCAATAGGGATACACTCAGGGAAATCATTGCTAAATTGGACTACGATGCCCCATCTTGTCCTGATTGTGGAAGTCAAATGAAGAAATATGACTTTCAAAAGACTTCTAAAATTCCTTACCTCGAAACAACTGGTATGCCTACTAGAATTCTCCTTAAAAAACGCCGTTTTAAGTGCTATCAGTGCTCTAAAATGACGGTCACTGAGACTCCTCTAGTAAAGAAAAATCATCAAATCCCTCGTATCATTAATCAAAAAATTGCTCAAAAGCTGATTGAAAAGACTTCTTTGACCGATATTGCTCATCAGCTGTCCATTTCAACTTCAACTGTTATTCGCAAGCTCAATGACTTTCACTTTAAACATGATTTTTCTCGCCTTCCACAGATTATGTCCTGGGACGAGTATATCTTTACAAAGGGAAAGATGAGTTTCATTGCGCAAGATTTTGAAAAGCTCAATATCACCGCTGTTCTTGAAGGTAGAACACAAGCTATTATCCGAAATCACTTTCTTAAATATGATAGGGCAGTCCGATGTCGAGTGAAAATCATTACTATGGATATGTTTAGTCCCTACTATGACTTGGCTAGAAAACTTTTTCCGTGTGCTAAAATCGTTCTAGATCGTTTCCATATTGTACAACATCTAAGCCGTGCTATGAGTCGTGTGCGCGTCCAAATCATAAATCAGTTTCATCGAAAGTCTCATGAATACAAGGCTATCAAACGCTACTGGAAACTCATCCAACAGGATAGTCGTAAACTTAGCGATAAACGTTTTTATCGTCCTACTTTTCGTATGCACTTGACCAATAAAGAGATTCTAGACAAGCTTTTGAACTATTCAGAAGACTTGAAACACCACTATCATCTCTACCAGCTCCTGCTTTTTCACTTTCAGAACAAAGAGGCAGACAAATTTTTCGGACTGATTGAGGACAATATAAAGCAGGTTCATCCTCTTTTTCAGACTGTCTTTAAAACCTTTCTAAAGGACAAAGAGAAAATTGTCAATGCCCTTCAACTACCCTATTCAAACGCCAAATTAGAAGCGACCAATAATCTCATCAAACTTATCAAGCGCAATGCCTTTGGATTTCGAAACTTTGAAAACTTCAAAAAAAGGATTTTTATTGCTCTGAACATCAAAAAAGAAAGGGCAAATTTTGTCCTTTCTCGAGCTTAGCTTTTCTTCAACCCACTACAGTTGACAAAGAGCCTCAAAAAATCGCATCACAGGTGTGATGCGATAAAAATCACTTATTGTAAACTTTTTGAAACAATTCCTTATACTTTATAGCTTCATTAGTTACGATTCTATGAACTTCCAATAATTTCATTCGCTTTTCATTTTCAGCTGGAATTTTATCAATTTTAGCATCGATTTCAGAACGTACTCTAAACAGTTCTTCCGAAATCCAAGCATAATTATGAAAAACTCGGTAAAGTTTCAAATCAACAATCATATTTCGACCTTTTATATCTTGCGAATCAATACCACCTATAATATTTCTGTAAAATATATTATTATAATCAACATCTACAGGATTATAAAATCTATCATTAGACAGTTCTTCCGGGATTTTGCTTCCATTATACAAATCACTCTTGGCTAAATTACACTTCTTGCAAGAGTATATCAGATTACTGTAATCGGTAATCAAATCACACCTATTATATTCTTCACAAATTTTACTTGGTACAAAATGGTCTACTTCAAATGGGGTCGTAATTTGCTCGTCTGAAACATTACAATAAGCACACTTACTCTCGAAATCTTTTTTTAAATTTTTTTTATAACTTTTATAATTTTTATATTTTTTCTGACAAGTCCGTATAATTTTATGATACCGAAATTCTCCAATCTTTTCCATAAATATTACAATTCTCCTAGATCCTTTATAAGTTTTACTGCACATTCTAACTGACTAGTATCAAACAATTTATCTAGTTCAGTTGCGCTATCAGAAACTATATATTTATTTAAGTTAAGCTCCAATTCAGATAGATTAATAAGAACTGATGGATCGATCTCTCTATCCTTAATCTTTTGTTGCTCGTACAAAATTTTTTGCTCTATTTTTTCTTTTTGTCTTTGAAAGTTTCTTATACTTATATCTATGTTCTTCAATGAATCCTTTGATTCTTGAGTATTTATATCAAAAAAAATACTTTTCCTATAAACCTTATCCGGGTCTATGATTTCACTTCTTTGAGAATCGTCAACGTATTGTGTAAGAATGATAACGGGGAAATTTTGAATATGTCTTTTTACTGATTCATATACTTCATTTCCCACAATCTTAAAACCTTCTCTAGAAATTAGATAGTCTACCACTAATACATCAATCCTAGTATTTAAGATATCATCTAAAATTTTATTAACTAATTCTTCTTTTTCCCCATATTCATCTATGATGTAATCTTGAAAACCACAATCTCCCCTATAATAACCATAAAAACACCTCTTTATATTATCAAGTTCAGACTCCTTATCTTCAACAATTCCAATATTTATCACTATTATACCTCCTTTTGTTTACTAAATATAATCTTTATTTTGAAACCTTTAAAATCCGAAATTACTTCTGTCCTGCCACCATTTCTTTCCACTGCCTCATTTAAAATCCACATACCTAAGCCAGTTCCTTCATCTTCAGGCTTCGTAGTAATACCTGGTTTTAAAATATAATTTGGGTTAGCTTTATACTTTTCAGATAATTCTTTCCCATTATTTGAAAGTTCAAGAATTATTAAACTTTGTGTTTCAGCAAGAGAAATATCTATTCGCCTTTCACCAGAATCCTTCTCTTCCAAATAATAAGCTGAATTTAAAATGAAATTATTTAAAATTAAAAACAAATCTAATTTATTGAAATTGTCGAGGGTAATTTTTGATTCAGAAAAATCCTCATATATTGATATGAATTTAGAATCTAGTAACGGTTTCCACAATTGTATAATATGACGTAATTCGTAATCAAAACTAGAAATAGTTTCTTCTCTCGACTCTTTCTCAAGAGGGGTGATAATGACTGATAACCACGCAGCCAATAACCTGTCAGTTACAGAATAAAATTGCAATAATTTGTATGGATTTAAAAAGCTTTCACCTCTATAATCACTCTCAGCTAATATCGAATCCATGCACATCTTTAAGTGGTCATTACGAGTACCCAAATCAGTTGCAACTCCATTTATCTCATGAGCAAAAGTCGAAGCCATTACACCGGATGAACTCAATGACATAAGTATATTCATTATTTCACTCTGTTCAAATTCACCAGTAATTCTATCTAAGGCCTGCTCTATATCGCTATCTTTAAATTCAGTATTAAACTCATCTTCTGAATTATTTTTACTATCAAAAGAAGTTTCAGTATCACTGGACCTATCTTCAGGAACGGACCCTTTCCCTTCTGATAAATTTCTTTTGATATCTTTCATAAAAATTTTTTTCTTTTCTGAACGAATTTTCTCATAGCGGCGATCAATCAGATTCCCTAATACTTGCAATGGATATTGTCTATCTGCTTCAAATTGTTCAATAATAAATAATAATATTTCTTTTAGTAGAGAATATTCTCTGTTTTCTACTAGGCTTTCTCGATTGGCACTATCTGTTAAATTTGGATTTCCTTCTCTAGAAATTAGTACTTCTCCAAAAATTTGATACGGCAAAACCCTCCAAGGAGCTTTATTAGTTGGTGCACCTGGATTCTTCTGTTGTCTCTCTGACAGACTCAGCCAATCAAAATATCTGCCATCATCTCCATACGGGCGTACTTTAAAGTTGTCTCTATATATTTTTATACCCGAAAAATTTTCAGACCACTTTTTTCTTTCGGTAGCATTAAACCTTTTCAAAATAGGTATAGAACTTGCTGCGCTCTTTAGAAAGAAGAGTTCTGTAGTAAAATCACCAATACTTTCAATATCTCTGATAGAGAAATCATTAGAATCTATGATATCTGAAATTTTAAACGAATATTCTATGCTACTATCGAAGCTAGACTTATTTGTTAATTTCTTTTGAAAAGCACTGTCGCTCCAAAATTCAGAATCTAGATCTATAGAAAAACTCTCACCCCCTTTAGTTACTTCAATGATTTTCAATGACAAATCAAGCTCATTTCTATCAAAAAGCAAACTGAGCTCCCCATTCTTTACCTCTGCCTTTACTCTATAATCATATCTTTTTCTATCAAAACGATCTTGGGAAGTTTTAAAATCCAGACTATGGTCATAATTGTTCAACACATTTACTTCAAAACGATCTGTACTAGTCAGTGGATTAATACTTTTTAAATTTTTGTTTACTTTCCGAAAATCTCTATTAAACCAATTATCTCTAATCGGATTCAAATGAATTATAGTTCCAGAATTATTTTCAAAATCAATAAATTCATTCTCATTCGACTTGATAAACATTTCTGCAATCTGAGCCATAGTCTTGTCATCAATAATTTCTAATTCTGCCTTCACATCATCAATCAGTTCAGCTTTTTCAAATAATTCCCAATTTAATCTCCATCTATAAAGCGAATTATCTATTTGACGAGTATAGACTTCAGTAGCAGTAGATAACTTATCAAGAGAAAACCTGCCAATCCCCTTTGCTCCTGTTTTCTGCCTACCTTTTTTACTAGTTGTATTTTTCTCTTTATCGCTGGTCCCTATATTCATCCAAACTGTAGAAAGAATTTCTTCAGTCATTCCCGTTCCATTATCAACAATATAAATATGATTATATTTAGAAAGAACTTCCTTAACAGTTTCTAATTTAATTTTTTTATTTTCTTCATTAGAACCTAATTCAATATTTTCATTGGAAAAAATACGTATTTTAGTGGCTGAGTTTTTATTTTCTATATATTCACTATTTAAAAATTCAAAGTCTTCAGCAGATAGAACATTGATATTATCACTAATATCTTGTCCTTCTTCAATAATAGGAAAAGGTATATCGTAATTGATTAATACTGATTCCGCATCAGCATCATACGAATTTTTCACTAATTCTGTCAAAGCGCCACTAACATCTGTTATATTTTCTCGCCCTATTAACCGAGCAGCTTTTGCACTAACACTAAATGCAACCTCTTTAACCATACTACACTCCTTGATAGTCACTACAGGTTTACTGGATAATTCTTTATGTCATTTACAGAAATTCTAAGTGATTTTCCACTTGCATTAATTGCTCTAGTTTCTAAATACTTATAAAATTCTTCTGACTCCAAAATTTGTTTAGCAAATTCTAATGTTCTGTCTCCTGTCGGAATAATATAAAAACCAGAATAAGGAATTGTTCTTTCATCCAAATCATAAACATTTACCTTTTCTGTTATCACTGATGAAATCATTAATTTTCTCTGATTTAAAAAATGAAGACCTTGACTTCTTCCATATTCAAACCATCTCCCATCTGATTTCCTCTTTTTCAAAGCACTCATATTATCTTGCAGATAATCAAAAGCTTTAGGGAAGCTTTTTTTAAATTCCTCAACAGAATATCTCTTCAACTGACCTTCAACATAAGCATACGGAAAAATTATTCTTTCATCAAGTCCTTTAGATAGTCGCCTTGGACTAGCTGCTGGTCTAACGACTCCATCTTCAACATTCAAATCATCGGATATCACAAACACTCTGTTTAATAAAGTTGCAACACTGTTCGCTACTTTGAATAAATCTCCGAACTTGAAATCTGATTCACATTTTCTTGAATCAACTCCAAAATACCATTGACCACTTAAAAATTTTTTATCTATTTTGAAACTTTCATTATTATCTATGTCATTATAGAAAACTTTATTGTTTATGTTATTATTATCAATAATAATAATCGCAGATGATGTCAAAACATTCCCAAAAATATGCGTGTGCTTATAATCGATAATATTTTTAATATTGGTAACTATCATATCTCTCAAGTTTTGAGCAAATACATTTTTAAAAATACTATTTGGAATTAGGTAAGCCATCTTCCCAGATTTTTTCGATAAATCTCTCATACTCTTTTCAATAAAGGCATAACAATAATCAAATTTCCCTATTTTACAAGCAAGAAAATTTGATTTTAAATATTGTCTTTGATCTAGTAAAAGCTCTTGATAAGTAATATAGGGTGGATTACCTACAATATAATCAGCCTGAACTTCTAAAATAGATTTAAGATAATCCTCATTTCGAATATCCCATTTTACATCTCTCAATCCATATTTTAATACTAGATTATTTAAATTAGATATACAAGAATCGATTACAGACTTATCTACCTCATAGCCAATAAAATATTGTTCTAAATCTTTCTTCAGTTCTCTTGGAGAAATATCTGCGCTTTGCGCTGACTGTATATATCTTTCTACAGCTATTAATAGTATATTCCCTTCACCAACCGAATTTTCAAGAAAATATTTTTTTAAGATTATATCACCTTGATAATCAACGCTATCTAACATCTGTTCAACATACTGAGAAGGAGTAAAAACTTGAAATTTTTTCATGATCTTCATTTCTTTTTTCTTTAATTATACCAAAAAACAAGGCTTGTATCCTATTTAAAACGTATATGAAATATTTTTCATATAAACAGCTTAATAAATTTGTAAAAAAGAGTCTGGGACAATAGTCCCTTATTTCCAAAAAAAGCAACGGATTTGCCGTTGCTTTTTTGCATGGTTACGATAGTCTTGGTAAAATAGAATTGCTTAATAAACCATTTAGAAAGGTTATCCCATGCATATTTACTATAACACAAATCAAACAACTTTACCACTAGAAATCAGTTCTTTCTTACCACAAGACCATCTCATCTTTACTATTGAAAAAGTGGTGAATACCTTGGAGGATTGTCACTTCCATGCCTTCTATCATGCCTTTGGTCGCCCGTCTTATCACCCTAAAATGCTTATAGCTACTCTTCTATTTGCCTATTCACAAGGGATTTTCTCTGGACGAAAAATCGAAAAAATGATGATTGAAAACCTCGCTATGCAGTACCTAACAGGACCGTTGGTTGTCAGCTACCGCACCATCAATCGTTTTCGAGTCGCTGAAGAGATGGAAGAACTCATACGTAATCTTTTCATGGACCTCAATCTTCGTTTAAAAATGGAAGAGTTAGTGACCTTAAATTGTCTGTTTATTGACGGGACTAAGATTGAAGCCAATGCCAACAAGTATAGTTTTGTGTGGAAGAAAGCGACAGAGAAATTCTCCGCCAAACTGCAAGAACAGATACAGAACTATTTTCAAGAAGAAATCACTCCCCTTATCTATCAAGCTATCGAACTGGATACACAAGAGCCTATCTCCTCAGAGCAGTTGCTTGCATTCGCTCAAGTCCTTGAAGGAGAATTGAAAAAATTGAACCAGGACATTGAGGAGACACCCGTTAAAGGGAAGGATGAACGTAAAACCCCGCGTCGTAAACTCAAGGAAGTCTTGCGTAAAGTCAAGGAGGATTTTTCAGTACGTGCTGAAAAGTATAAGAAGTATCAAGAGACATTTGAAGGGCGCAACAGCTTTTCCAAAACCGATCCAGATGACACTTTTATGCGAATGAAAGAAGATTATATGAAAAATGGCCAACTCAAGGCTGCTTATAATCTTCAAATCGCTACTGAAAACCAATTTGTTCTTCACTATGATGTCTTCTCAAATCCGACAGACACCAAGACTCTTCTGCCATTCCTTGAAACCTATCCGCATGACTTGAAGACAGTTGTCGCAGATGCTGGATATGGAAGTGAAGAGAACCTCCTTCGTTTAGATGAAAAGGGGGTGAACCATCTGATTAAATATGCCATGTTTGACAAGGAACAGAAGAGAGGGTATAAACAGTCAGCTAGAAACTTAGCGAATTGGCACTATGATGACAAGGAGGATAGCTACACACATCCTGATAGCTGGTGCTATCGTTTTCACCATATCAAACATCAGAAAACACAGACGGACTTTCAACAGGAAATCAAGGTTTACTACGCTGATGAACCTGAATCAGCCCCTCAAAAGGGACTGTATATGAACGGACGCTATCAAAACTTGAAAGCTAAAGAATGTCAGGCGCTTTTATCTCCCGAAGGAAGACAGATTTTCGCTCAACGTAAGATTGATGTGGAACCTGTCTTTGGGCAGATAAAGGCTTGTTTGGGTTACAAGAGATGTAATCTGAGAGGGAAGCGTCAAGTGAGAATTGACATGGGATTGATACTTATGGCCAATAACCTCCTCAAATACAATAAGAGAACGACTCAAAATTAAAAAGCTAGAGTTCCGCAATTGGAAATATCTAGCTTTTTTGTGGCTGAGAACTATTTTGTCTCAGGTTCTTCGAGAATGTACCAAGTTTCTCTGAGTTACTTGAAAAGTCTAACTTAATTTGGCAATTTAGGTATTTAAAAACTTGAGATTGTACTTTTTAATATAGAAAGATTTACTTGATTATCAACTCAAAATAAGTTTTCCCATAACTATATAGAGTTTTGAAATCCTAGATTCACAACTAATCCTTAGAACTTCAAAAGAAACTGTGACTACAATATTAAATAAATAGCTCTTCTATGACCCATAGTAAGAACTTCTATCACTATTTCATCTTCTTTGATATCGGCGAGAATTCGATAATCTCCAACATGATAGTGTTAAGCTCCCAAACGTTCAGATGTTAATTCTTTTCCGTGTTGACGAGGATTGGCTATATTCATTAAATTTGTGCCAATCCATTAAAGAATGATTAAGAAAGTAAAGGCTTCTAATTTTTTAAGTTGTTTGAGAACTTGTTACGTATAAGTTACTTGATAACTAATAGTCTAAAATCATTCATCAAATCCTCATGCGAGATTTTCCTACCATCATCTTTTGCTATTGCTTGACGTAAAATCTGTAAATCATATTCGTCTTCAATTTTTTCTAACATGGATTGTCTAGCAAACCCTGAAATAGTCAAACCATGTAACTGAATATAGATTTTTTATTAAATCACTATCTTGATCATTAATTCATAAAGTCATTATAGTCTTTATTCTTCTAGAATATATCGTATTTTAGTCTCATTATAAACTTCTCTTTTAATTTTGTCAAAATTAACTTTTCTACTAAATTATTCTCAAAAAACGAGGTTGGGGAAAAAATTCAATTTTAGTAGAAAATGAAGTAAATCTTTCTATAACAAAACGCATGGTTTTGAACTGCACCCCAAAAGTTAGACAGAAAAAATCTAACTTTTGGGGTGTTTTTATTATGAAATTAACTTATGATGATAAAGTTCAGATCTATGAACTTAGAAAACAAGGATATAGCTTAGAGAAGCTTTCAAATAAATTTGGGATAAATAATTCTAATATTAGGTACATGATTAAATTGATTGATCGTTACGGAATAGAGTTCGTCAAAAAAGGAAAAAATCGTTACTATTCTCCTGATTTAAAGCAAGAAATGATTAATAAAGTCTTACATGAAGGCTGGACTAAAGATAGAGTTTCTCTTGAATACGGCCTCCCAAGTCGTACGATACTTCTTAATTGGCTAGCACAATACAAGAAAAACGGGTATACTATTGTTGAGAAAACAAGAGGGAGACCAACTAAAATGGGACGTAAACGGAAGAAAACTTGGGATGAAATGACAGAACTAGAGCGACTCCAAGAGGAGAATGAACGCTTACGTACTGAGGTGGCTTACTTAAAAAAGTTAAAAGAGCTGGAAGACAGGGACGAAGCCATACAGCGAGAAAGGCAGAGACAATTAGAGAAATGGCTTCAGGAGGATTTCGACTAGATTTACTTCTTGAAGTGACTCGTTTACCTAGCTCAACTTACTATTATCAGTTGAAGGAACTAGATGGGCTTGACAAAGATAAAGATCTTAAAGCTGAAATTCAAGCTATTTTTACTGAGCACAAAGGAAATTATGGCTATCGCCGAATAACTCTTGAATTGAGGAATCGTGGTCATATAGTAAACCATAAGAAGGTCCAACGTCTGATGAAAATCCTTGGTTTAAGTGCTCGAATTCGCCGTAAACGAAAGTATTCTTCCTACCAAGGAGAGATTGGCAAGAAAGCAGAGAATATCATTCAACGCCAGTTTGAAGCATCGAGACCAATGGAAAAGTGTTATACGGATGTGACAGAGTTTGCCATTCCAAATAGCACGCAGAAATTGTATTTATCGCCTGTTTTAGATGGATTTAACAGCGAAATTATTGCTTTTAATCTTTCTTGTTCTCCTAATTTAGAACAAGTAAAAAAGATGTTGGAACAGGCCTTCACAGAGAAACACTACGAGAATACGATTCTCCATAGTGACCAAGGTTGGCAATACCAACACGATTCTTATCATCGGTTCCTAGAGAGTAAGGGAATTCAAGCATCCATGTCACGAAAGGGCAACAGCCCAGACAACGGTATGATGGAATCTTTCTTTGGCATTTTAAAATCCGAAATGTTTTATGGCCATGAGAAAAACTTTAAATCACTTAATCAATTGGAACAAGCTATTATAGACTATATCGATTACTACAACAACAAACGAATTAAGGTAAAACTAAAAGGACTTAGCCCTGTACAATACAGAACTAAATCCTTCGGATAAATTAATTGTCTAACTTTTTGGGGTCAGTACAGTTTCAAGTTTTTTCAACACCTGATACTATGCGTTTTTCTGATTTCATGGACTTTTTTCCCAACCACACTCCATTATTTCAAAAATTAATGTCTAAAATGTCTCACTCCTGTGAAGACCATAGTCAAGCCGTATTTGTCAGCAGCTTCGATGGATTCCTGATCACGGACAGAGCCACCTGGCTGGATGATGGCCTTGATTCCTGCTTTGGCGATTTCTTCCACGTTATCCGCAAATGGGAAGAAGGCATCAGAAGCAAGGACTGCGCCGTCAAGACGGTCTTTAGCTTGGTCAATAGCAATACGAACTGAAGCCACACGGTTGGTTTGACCTGGGCCAACACCAAGTGTCATGTGATCATTAGTCACGATGATTCCATTTGATTTGACGTACTTGATAGCCTTCCAAGCAAATTCAAGAGCAGTTGCTTCTGTTTCGGTTGGCTGGCGTTTGGTCACCACTTGCCAGTCAGCTGGACTTTCCTTGACCACGTCTTGATTTTGTACAAGTAGTCCACCGACAACACCTGTGTATTCTGCTTCCACTTCACTGGCATCTTGAGCGTCGAATGGCAAGGCAAGGATGCGCAAGTTTTTCTTCTTAGTTGTCAAGATTTCAAGTGCTTCGTCTGAGTAGCTCGGTGCGATGATGATCTCGAGGAAAACGCCGTGCATCTTCTCAGCTGTCGCAGCATCCACCTCACGGTTAAGGACGACAATTCCACCAAAGATAGACACTGGGTCAGACTCATAAGCATAGTCCCAAGCAGTTTCGATGTCATCAGCTTGACCAATTCCACATGGGTTCATGTGTTTGAGAGCCACAACGGTTGGGCGATCTTTGAAATCACGGATAATACGGATGGCCGCATCCGCGTCACGAATGTTATTAAAGGACAATTCCTTACCGTTAAGCTGTTTCGCTGAAGCAATCGAATAGTCAGTCGGCAAAGCTTTTTGGTAGAAGTCAGCGTCCTGCTGAGGATTTTCCCCATAGCGCATGGCTTGTTTGAGGTCATAGGTCAAAGTGAGCTTTTCTGGTTTTGCTTCACCCACTCGAGCTGTGAAATATTCTGCAATCAAGGCATCATAAGCCGCTGTGTGACGGAAAACCTTAGCTGCTAAACGTTGGCGAGTTTCGTAACTTGTTTCACCATTTGCTGACAATTCGTCAAGCACATCAGCATAGTCAGAAGGATCTACCACAACTGTTACGCTAGCGTGGTTTTTAGCTGCTGAACGAAGCATTGATGGACCACCAATATCGATGTTTTCAACGGCATCAGCATAAGTCACATCTGGTTTGAGAATGGTTTCCTTGAAAGGATAGAGGTTGACCACTACAAGGTCAATGAGCTCGATCTGATTCTCCTTAGCCGCTTCTAGGTGACTATCCAAGTCACGACGAGCTAAGAGACCTCCGTGGATATTTGGGTGGAGAGTCTTGACGCGACCGTCCATCATCTCTGGAAAACCAGTCACATCATCGATCGCAATGGTCTCCACCCCAGCATTATCAAGGGTAACCTTTGTCCCACCTGTAGAGATAATCTCCCAACCAAGTTTTTTAAGTTCTTGGGCAAATGCAACAATGCCCGCTTTGTCTGAGACACTGATTAGTGCGCGTTTAGTCATTTTAGTTCCTTTCATTTAGTATAAGCATTTAAACCATACTTAATCTATCTGAATCATACTCAGATATTTTTTTTATTGTCAGAGTACCATGATGATAGTAGGCAGAATTATATTGGGACTGTACGAACCTTTCAGGATTTATTTCATAAGTATTATAATAATAATTTTTATAGATATCCATATAATAAATTCTAAATTCAGTTATACTAGAATCTGTAATTGGAAAAATAATTTTTTTCTTACAGTCCTTTTTGATAATTTTAAAACTCTCTACATTTTCTACAACATCGCCATAGCCTTCCGATAACTCTTCAGTTGGAGCATAATCCTCTTTCTTATGTGTTACTATCGCGTGGTTAAGACCTACATTCTCAATTTCTAAATAGAGAAAATGAGATGCTCTTACTTTTTCTAACGTAGTATCAGACGGTCTTAATACTCTAATTGATAACCAAGGTAGATTACTTAATCTTCGTTCATTTATAATAGTCTGTTGATTAGCTTCAAAGTCTCTTTGACGATTGTTCCTATCATTTGCTAAAGTTAGTTCAAAAATTTTTACAGTAGCATAAACTCCAATAATAGCCCCAAAATATCCCAACCAATCATAACTTTCTGATATATTACTCAAGATGGGAATACTCCTTGCTATATTCGTCAAGTCAATTATAAACAATATCACTGTAACCACAAAGACTGTCTGAAATACATGCTTACTTATATATGTTTTTATTTTCCCCACGTTAAAGAAACCTTTCTCTCTACTCCCAAGCTATCCAGCACCTCTGGATACAACTTGTACTCCGCTTCATGAATGCGAGCTTCAAAGTTTTCAATCGTATCACCAACTAGACGTGGTACACGGACTTGTTTGATGACCTTTCCTGTATCCACACCTGAGTCCACCCAGTGAATGGTCACGCCACTCTCAGCGACACCAGCATCCCAAGCATCCTCAATCCCATGAGCTCCTGGAAATTCTGGCAGGTAGGCCGGATGAATGTTGATAATTCGACCTTCATAAGCCGCCAATAAGGTTGGGCCGACGATTTTCATATAACCCGCCAAACAAACCAAGTCAATCTGGTGTTCTTCCAAGAGCTCGACAAGAGCTGCTTCGTAGTCCGCCTTGTTCTCAAACTCCTTGAGTTCAAAAGCATAGGACAGGACGCCGAGCTTGTCTGCACGTTCCAGCACATAGGCGTCACGATGGTCTGAAAAAACAAACTCCACCGGAAATTCTTCGGCAATCACCTGAAAATTTGAGCCATTACCAGAGGCAAAAACCGCTATTTTTTTCATTTGATGATGACACTTTCGTTTTCTTTCTTGACGATGCGACCAATTTCATAGACTGGTTCATCCAGCAATTCCTTGACTCGACCTACATTTTCAGGGCTAACTGCCAACATGAGGCCCACACCCATATTGAAGATTTCAAACATTTCTTCGTGCTTGATCTGACCGTATTTTTCAAGAGCTTTGAAAATCGGAAGCACTGGAACTTTGCTTTCCTCAATCTCTGCAGCCAAGTCATCAGCAAACATACGAGGGACATTTTCGATAAAGCCACCACCTGTGATGTGAGCAATACCGTTGACCAACTCTTCCTTGATGAGCGGCAAAACAGCCTTGACATAGATACGAGTCGGCTCAAGAAGAACGTCCTTGAGTTTCTTGCCTTCCAATTCTGGCAAGACTTCCTCACCTGTATAGTCCGCAAAGACACGACGAACGAGTGAGTAACCATTTGAGTGAATACCACTTGAAGCAAGTCCGAGAAGGACATCGCCTTCAGCTACTTTTGTACCATCAATGATTTGAGATTTTTCAGCCACGCCGACTGCAAAACCAGCTAGATCGTAATCATCTGCGCCGTACATACCAGGCATTTCAGCTGTTTCCCCACCGATAAGAGCAGCACCTGCCTGCACACAACCTTCTGCAACACCAGCGACTACTTGTTCTAGCTTGGCTGGTTCATTCTTACCAGTTGCGACATAGTCAAGAAAATAGAGGGGCTCCGCACCTGCAGCGATGATGTCGTTGACACACATGGCCACACAGTCCTGACCGATGGTATCGTGCTTGTCGTACTTAATTGCCAGCATGAGCTTGGTTCCAACACCGTCAGTCCCTGAAATCAAGACGGGTTCTTTAACCCCTGTTTTTGAAAGGTCAAACATGCCACCAAAACCACCAAGAGCTCCCATGACACCTGCACGCTCCGTACGAGCCACGTGCTTTTTAATCCGTTCAACAACTTCATAACCCGCTTCAACGTCTACACCCGATTGAGCGTACGCATTCTTATTTGTCATTTTTTAATCCTTTTCTTTTTTTGAGAAAGACTGCGACGTATTTTTAGATAAACAATTATTTTATCTAAAAATACTAGTCAGGTCTCTAGCTTTGGTCCCATAGGAGAAAGCGTCTACTGACAAATGCTTTAGCTTTTCGTCAGTAGTGAGACGTGAGGCATAAGCATTTTTATTTGTCACTTATTTATTTCTTTTCTTTAATGGAGAATCTGACGCCTACTTGTAAAAACTAGTCTTCTCTTCCAAACTCCGACGATAGTCTTCTTCATAGTCGTAGAGAGGTGTTGGGTAGTCACCGTCAAAGTAAGCGACACAGAGACCACCATTTGGTGCGTCTGTTTCAATACCAATCGAATCAATCAATCCCTCAACAGAAAGATAGGTCAGACTGTCGGCTCCAATGATTTGGCGAGTTTCTTCGACCGTATGATTAGCCGCAATCAGTTCCTGACGGGTCTGGATATCAATCCCGTAGAAGCACGGATAAGCTAGCGCTGGACTACCGATAGCAACGTGAACCTCAGTAGCACCTGCTTCTTTCAAAAGCTGAACGATACGACGAGAGGTTGTTCCACGTACAATAGAGTCATCAATCATAGCCACACGCTTGCCTTTAACAACACCCGAAACAGCAGAGAGTTTCATCCGCACCCCTTGCTCCCGCAATTCTTGAGTCGGTTGGATAAAGGTGCGTTGTGTGTATTGGTTCTTGATCAGACCCATTTCATTTGGCAGACCAGATTCTTCTGCAAATCCCATAGCCGCGCTGAGGGAAGAATTGGGCACACCGACCACGATATCTGCCTCATGCTTAAATTCACGCGCTAATTGCGCTCCCATACGCTTACGAGCTGTATGAACATTGACACCGTGGATATTAGAATCAGGACGAGCAAAGTAGATATACTCCATTGAACAAATCGCCAACTGGGTATCATCTGTATAGCTGTCATACTGGATGCCCTTGTCATCAATGATCACAATCTCACCTGGCTTCAAATCACGAATCCACTCAGCACCAATGACTTCAAAAGCGCAAGTTTCAGAGGACACCACCACCGCTCCGTTGCCCATTTTCCCGATCGAAAGCGGTCGGAAACCATTAGGATCAAGAGCAGCAATCAACTTGTCCTCAAACAGCAGAATATAGGCAAAACCACCTTTAACTAGGCTGAGCGCCTCCTTGATTTTGCCCATCAAGTTCGGATTGTGACTGCGACGAATGAGGTGAGCCAAGATTTCCGAGTCCGAAGTCGCGCTGAAAATCGCTCCTCTTTCCTCCAATTCTTTCTTGAGAGAGGCAGCATTGGTCAAGTTTCCGTTGTGAGCAAGTCCAAACTGCATATCATGAAAACGGAAGAGGAAGGGCTGGATGTTATCTACAGAAGCTTCGCCAGCAGTCGCGTAACGAACATGCCCAATCGCACCAGTTCCTGTCAATTTATCCAAATTAGCAGGATTTCTGAATACTTCTGATAAAAGGCCCATGTCACGATGGCGCTTCAATTGTCCTTGGTCATTAGAGAGGATTCCTGCCCCCTCCTGACCACGGTGCTGAAGACTGTGGAGACCAAAATAGGTCAATTTAGCAGCATCTGGATGTCCCCAGATACCGAAAACACCACATTCTTCATTAAGAGATTTTACTTCGTATGTCATTTTATATACCTTTTATTTCCCTGTGAAATAACGCACCGCTGACGCGAATAGGTGTTGGTCTTTATTTCCTGGGATGTTTTGGAAAAGACCGTCTTCATAACGTTCTGAGTGTCCCATCTTACCGATGATTTGACCATTCTTGCTGGTAATTCCTTCGATGGCATTTACAGAACCATTAGGATTGTACTTAGAGTCCATGCTTGGTTTTCCGTCAAAGTCAACGTATTGGCTGAAAATTTGTCCATTGTCACGGAGCTCTGCAAATTCCTCAGCCGTCACGACAAACTTCCCTTCACCGTGCGAAACAGGAATAGCGTGGATATCACCCACCTGCACGCCAGCCAACCATGGTGAGTTGGTATTGGCAATACGAGTTTCCACCATCTTGGCTACGTGCTGGTTGGCATCATTGTAGAAGAGGGTTGGGCTAGTACTAGTAGCATCTTCGAAGTTCCCGTATGGTAGGAGGCCTGATTTGACCAAAGCCTGGAATCCATTACAGATACCAATAATCAAGCCACCACGGGCGATAAAGCTATCAATAGCTACACGGACTTTTTCATTGAGCAGAATATTGACAATGAACTTGGCTGAACCATCTGGTTCATCCGCAGCTGAGAATCCACCGGCAAAGAAGAGAATGTTAGCCTTGCCGATGTTGTCAACCATAGTTTCGACTGACTTGACAATAGCATCTTCATTCAAGGTCACAAATGGCACCAAGTTGACCTCTGCACCTTCTTTCTC
Source organism: Streptococcus mitis (assembly GCF_965111735.1). Lineage (GTDB taxonomy): Bacteria > Bacillota > Bacilli > Lactobacillales > Streptococcaceae > Streptococcus > Streptococcus mitis_DR. Next base: position 44,154 of record NZ_OZ217346.1, on the reverse strand, counting down.
AAAGGCCTTAGCTGAGTCATATTCCGAATTGGTGCCCGGGAAGACTGGGATATAAACTACCGGTTTTTCAACCTTTTCTTTGGCTTTAATCACAACATCTGATGCAACAGCTGGTACTTCAGCCAGTTCTTTGGCTTGAGCAAATTCTGTTGGGTAAACTTCTTCCAATTTTCCTTGGAAGGCACTGTCAAGTTTGTGTCCATCTAGCTTCACACCGTTGACAAAGAGTGTAAAGTCTGCACTTGTTTGACCGATTTTCTCTACTCCAGCAATTTCTTCAGGAGAAGTAAAGACAAATCCACCTAATTGTGCTGTCAAAGCTGTTTTAAGTTCAGGCAAGGTTACTTCTGCACCGATATGATTTCCAAAGGTAGCAAGAGCCAAGCTTTCAACGACACCACCGTATTTAACAGCTGATGCAGATGTTACTTTGTAAGCCTTTTGAAGGGCTTCAAATTGAGCGAAGTTAGATTTGATAAGATCGAAGTCAATCTCTTGAGCCAATGCTTGACCTGGAATGTAATAAATATTTTCCCCAGCAGTCTTGAACTCGGGAGAAAGCACCTTACGGCTATCTGCTGTTGTCACACCAAAGGCAACCAAGGTTGGTGGCACCGTCAATTCTTCAAAGGTACCAGACATGGAGTCCTTACCACCGATAGATGGCAAGCCAAGCTGAATCTGAGCTTCGATAGAGCCTAGGAGAGCTGCTACTGGCTGACCAAAACGCTCAGCTTGTTTATCCATGCGCTCGAAATACTCTTGGTAAGAAAAACGAGCCTTAGACCAGTCTGCACCAGCAGCCACCAAACGAGCAGTTGCTTCGATAACCCCATAGGCAGCACCGTGGTATGGAGACCATTCAGCTACATATGGGTTGAATCCTTGAGCCATGACTGACGCAGTATGAGTCACACCGTGTTGAACTGGCAATTTCTGCACAGATGCCTCAGTTGGTGTGAGTTGGTAACGACCACCAAGTGGGTGATTAACCGTTGAGCGACCGACCGAACAGTCAAAGATGGTTTGCAATCCTTTTTGACTCGCATGGTTCAAATCAGACAGAACCGCAAGGGTATCTGCTTCAAGTGTGTCAGCGCTTGTTGTACGCTCTTCTGGAAGTTTGACATCCTTGTCCACAACCTTGGCATCAACGACTACACGCACACCGTTTGTATCAAGGAAACGGCGTTCCAAGTCGACAATCGTTTCACCATTCCAGTGCATGACAAGATTTGGTTTTTCAGTCACTGTCGCAACCACAACAGCGTCAATATTTTCTTTGTTACATTCGGCAACAAAGGTATCTACGTCTTCAGGACGAACCACGACCGCCATCCGTTCTTGTGATTCAGAGATGGCAATTTCTGTACCATTCAAACCTTGGTATTTAAGAGGCACTTTATTAAGGTCGATTTCAAGACCATCTGCCAATTCACCGATAGCCACACAGACTCCGCCTGCTCCAAAGTCATTGGATTTCTTGATGAGACGAGTGACAGCACCATTGCGGAAAAGACGCTGAATCTTGCGCTCTTCGATAGCATTTCCCTTTTGAACCTCAGCACCAGCAGTCTCTACAGACTCAACCGTTTGAACCTTAGAAGATCCCGTCGCACCCCCGACACCATCACGTCCAGTCTTACCACCGAGCAAGATAATCACATCACCCGCTTCCGGTTTTTCACGGACAACATTGCCCTTAGGAGCAGCACCGACAACAGCACCTAGCTCCATGCGTTTAGCTACAAAGCCTGAGTGGAAATATTCACGAACGTAGGTCGTCGCAAGCCCAATCTGGTTCCCATACGAAGAATAACCGTGAGCCGCTGTCTTAGAAATGACCTGTTGTGGCAATTTCCCAGCACGCGTTTCCGAAATCGGCGCTGTAATATCACCAGCACCTGAGATACGCATGGCTTGGTAGACATATGAACGACCTGACAATGGGTCACGAATGGCACCACCGATACAGGTTGCAGCACCACCAAATGGTTCGATTTCTGTCGGGTGGTTGTGGGTTTCATTCTTGAACATGAGGAGCCAAGGTTCCTTGACACCATCAACGTCCACTTCGATCTCGACCGAACAAGCATTGATTTCGTCTGACACTTCCATGTCATCCAAACGACCATTGATACGCTCATAACGACCGAAAATAGTCGCCATATCCATCAAGGTTTGCGGTTTTTCAGAACGCCCCAACTCATCACGCATGGCAATATACTTGTCATATGTTGACTGCAATTGTTTTTGGAATTTAGAAGCTGAAAAATCAATGTTTTTCAACTCAGTCTCGAATGTTGTGTGACGGCAGTGGTCAGACCAGTAAGTGTCCAAAACTTTGAGCTCTGTTTCCGTCGGCACGCGCCCGATTGACTTGAAGTAGTCTTGGATAAAGAGCAAATCATCCACTTCCATAGCCATCCCTTGCTCGGCCTTGTAGCGGGCAAAGTCTTCTGCTGTATAGCTTTCAAAGAAAGTCAATTTGGGAATGGTCTTGTCCGACTCTGAAAATTCCTGCTTGGCAACCCCTGTCGTGATGTCCTTGAAACGAGAATCAACTGGATTGAGCAAGTAGTTTTTGACTGCTTCTAACTCCGTCGCATCAATATCTTTATTGACCAAGTACAGTTGGGCTGTGTTGACTGTTACATCACTCGAACTTCCCAGTAAAAGCAAGGCTTCCTGTGAAGAAGCCGCACGCTGATCAAATTGCCCAGGCAGGCTTTCAATGGCAAAGAAAGCATAGTTGGCAAGATCCGCCTGCACGGCCGCTTCATCCAAGACATGATCCGTCACCTGCTCAGAGAAGATGTGTTTCTCCGCAGGCGCAAACAAGTCCTCTGCCAAATCAAATACATCATACACTTGCACAATACGAATACTTTTCAAACTTGAAAGTCCCAAGTTGTGCTGGAGTTCTCTAACCAAACTCTCTGACTTGACCTGAAAATCAGCCTTTTTTTCAACAAAAATACGTTTATCCATCAATCCTTATTCCTTTTTTTCAGCTCTTGCAATATTCCTAAACAGCCTTGAGGCTGTTATTTCAATTCCTGCAACTTCTCCCAGACAACTTCGTAAACGTCTGTTAGTTCTCCTAATCCCCTACGGAGTGAAAAGGTCTGGGGGACCTTTTCAGCCTGAGTCCTTTTAGTTGAGAGACGAAGGTTTTCCGTTGCAAACAGATTATTTCAACCCCTGCAACTTTTCCCAGACGATCTCGTAAACATCTGTTAGTTCTCCCAATCCTCTACGGAAAACATCCTTATCCATGTGGTTGCCATCCGCATCCCACAAACGGCAGTTATCTGGTGAAAATTCATCTGCCAAGATAATCTTGCCATCCTTGTCAAAACCGAACTCTAGCTTAAAGTCAATCAACTTAAGCCCAATCTCAGCAAACCAGACCTTCAAAAGTTCATTGATACGACGAGTTTCTTCCTTCAAGTAGGCAATCTGCTGATCATCGGCAATCTGTAGGAATTTCACATGCTCATCATTGATAAATGGATCATCCAAATCATCATTTTTGTAGTAAAATTCGACAATCGGAGTCTCCAAGGCGATTCCTTCGTCTACGCCAAAACGTTTTGAAAAGGAACCAGCAGTATAGTTGCGGAGCACAACTTCCAAAGGAATAATCTTAACATTTTTATTGAGTTGTTCCGTGTCCGAAAGCTTCTCCACAAAGTGAGTCGCCACACCAGCCGCATTTAATTTCTCAAAAATAAAAGATGAAATCTGATTATTCAACACTCCCTTACCTGCAATCTGCTCCTTCTTGACACCATTGAAAGCAGTCGCCTGGTCCTTGTAAGTTGAAATAATAAGATTTTCATCCTCAGTTGTATAGATATCTTTAGCTTTTCCCGAATAGATCAATTGTTTTGACATTTTAAAGTTCGCCTTTCGTATTACTTGAGCACATTCTACCATAAAAAACCTAAAATTACAAGAATTTAACCGAATAAATAACGTATCAACCTCAAAAATCATAAAGAAAAAACTGCAAGAAGGATCTTTCTCACAGTTTTAAAATCATTTAACTCTAAAAATACGAACATTACTCTTTGTTCAAAAATTGATCCAAATAATAACGTAGGTAACTTTTCTTGCCCGTAATCATCTGCAGGCGACCTTCCACCCCATATCGAAGTTTTTCAGCCTGCTCCGAAGTTAGATTAGTCTCCGCCTCGATTTTAAAGAAATTCCCTTTTTCAGTCTTAGTAGCTGTCGCATCAATACTTGTAATAGTAGAATCTAGGAAAAGTTGATTCTTGGCATCATGAGTCGTCGTATAGCGAACAGAATCACCGACCTTGATCCTTGCTACATCCTTTGAACTAAGATAAGCTGTTAGTTTGGCTTTCCCTTCTTTTTCCAAGGACGGATAGAGTTGGGCTAGTAGGGTACCTTCTGCTACCATGGTAGAATCACTGGTCTCAGGATTAAGATGAAGCACCCCATCCTCACTCGCCGTAATTTTCCCCTTGTCTAAAAGATTTCCCTGTACCTTCTTACCTGACTCTGCCTCCAAGATTTTCTGGTCTAGAAGGGTCAATTCCTGACCGACCTTAGCCAAATGTTGGGATTTAAGGGACTCTAATTGATTGCTTAAGCCTGACGCATAGGCTTGCTGGGTACCTGAACCTGCATACTGAACACGGTAAGTAGCAAGACTAGATTCTAACTGAGAAAGCTGCGCTTCAACCTGCGCAACAGCCTGAGATTTAGCTTGCGGATTTTCCTCGCCCTGAGACTTGTAGGACTGGTAGAGAGAGTAGGCTAGATTCTGACTGGCCAAGGAAGCACCTGTTTCAATAGCTGACTTAGCTGTCTGGTAATCGCGAATTTTAGCTTCTGTTTGCCTGATGAGATTGCCGATTTCGGCTTGGGTTTGACTAGCTGCTGCATTCTGGGACGCGATGGTCTCATTTTGTTGCGATGTACTAGCCCTAAGACTAGCCGCTTGGCTGAGATAGTCGCGAAAGGTGGCTTGGTAGCCAAACTTATCCTCCTCTGGAAAGTGGTTCTCCCCTTCTTGCAGACTCTTTTGCAAATACTCCAATTGCTTTTTTTGATCCTTGAGCATGTCCAACTGACTAGCATAGGCCTCCGCTTGGACACCCTCTGCCCCTTCTTGATATTGAACCAACAGTTCTCCCTTTTTAACCAGCTTATTTTCTTCCAAATGATTAACAAGAATGCGATTATTGCTAGTTGACTGGATATTTGCAAGGATACGACTAGGTTCGACAGTCGCTCTAGTAGACAAACTCATCTCCTTCTCTGCAAATATTGCAAAGCCAAGTAAAAACACGAGCAGAAGGGACATGGGGACAATCACCCGACTGGAAAAATTATGGTAACGACGATTATAAAACTCCGCACTTTCTAAAAATTCTGGTTTCATTCTCTCCTCTTTCTAGCTATTCACCAAATGTGCGTAAAAACCACCCTGTGCAAGCAAATCAGCATGTTTTCCTTCTTCAACAATCTTGCCCTGATCCAAAACAACCACCTTCTCTGTCCGCTCTGCAATGGTCAAGCGGTGAGCAATGAAAATCAAGGTCTTGTCTAAAGCCATGAGATTATCGACAATCCGCTTCTCTGTTAAAATATCCAAACTGCTAGTTGCCTCATCCAAAATCAAGACCGGCGCATCTGTCAAGAGAGCACGCGCCAGAGCAATTCTCTGACGTTGACCACCTGAGATCCCTGCCCCATCCGAAGTCAATTCTGTCTGGTAATTCAGTGGCATGCGCTCAATGTCCTCCCGAATCTCTGCCAATTCGACCGCCCGTAAGATATCCTTTTGAGTCGTCCCTTCCTTGGCTCCAAGGAGAAGATTCTCCAAAATCGTTCCGTTAAAGACATAGGGCTGTTGAGGCAGATAGTTAATATACTGGCGCAGAGTCTTTTTATCAATCTGATTGAGATTGACACCACCCAGACTAATCTCTCCCTGACTTGGGTCGTAAAAATTAACCATCATCTTGGCCAAGGTCGTCTTACCTGACCCCGAAATCCCCACAAAAGCCACCTTAGAACCTTGGGGAATGGTCAAATTGATATCTGACAAGACGTCTCGACCATAGCCATACTTGTAGGAAACCTGCTTGAAGGTCATATCTCCCTTCATCAAACTCAAATCCTCAACCGTTTTCTTCTCCTCAAACTCCGAAGCTACCAGATAAACCTCATTCAGACGGTTATTGGCGACCTGCGCTGTCTGAAGTTTGGTTTGTAGGTTGATGATATTTTCCAAAGGATTTGTAAAGTAAACAAGCAAGGTATTATAGGTAATCAACTGCCCTAAACTCATCTTGCCATCCATGACCAGAACAGCTCCCATCCAGAGAATGCCGACATTGAGCAAGAGATGGGCAACTTTTTTCAGAGCCTTTTGCTGACTCTCTGCTCGACTATAGGTAAAGGATTTTTTCAGATAATCCACAAATTCCTTGTCAATCTTTTGGTAGCGTGAACTTTCACTGGTCAAGGACTTGATAGTCTCAATACCGTTGATGTCCTCGATGATAGAAGAAGACAGAACCGCATTGGCTTCCATGGTATCCCGATTCATCTTTTCAAACGGCTTCATAAAGGCAAAGATAATCACTGTATAGATAGGAAGTGCCAATAAAGTCATGAAAAAGAGATTGGTATTTTGTGAAAATAAAACAAGGGAAATAATGACAACCGTTGACACATCTAGGAAAATCGAAAGAATGGTCGAAGCCAGCGCATCGATAATACTGTTAGCATCTGTAAAACGAGACACGATTTCCCCTGTTCTGCGTGTCGCAAAGAAGGACATAGGCAGGTGAAAAATATGCTTGATATAGGATAAAATCACGTCAATCGACAGGCGTTGCCCCAAAACAAGTAAGAGATACTCCTGAGCGTAAGACAAGATCTGCTGAAGAATATAAACAATCACCAGCCCAATAGAAATGATCCCCAGCGTCGAACGCATCTGATCTGGTACATAGGTATCAATGATAGACTGCAGATAATAAGAACCCACAATATTAATCAAGGTTACCAAGAGTGTCGCCAAAACGATATTGGCAATCAAGCCACGCTGCTTCACTAATATAGGGATAAAAGAAAGCAGGCCATTCTTTTGATCCTTATGAGGCTTGTAGTCTGGACTAGGTGCCATAAACAGAGTCACTCCTGTCCATTCTTCCGCAAAACGCTCACGTGGCAGTTTGGTCAATTTCACCCCAGGATCTGGATCAGCAATATGAATGCTGTCCTTATCCTGCCCAGTCACCACATAGTAGTGGAGCAATTTCCCTTCCTTAAGCACATGGGCAACAAAAGGAAAGGTCAAATCTGGCAAGTCAAAGAGTGTCATATCCGCCTTGATCGCTCGCGTCTCAAAGCCAATCTCCTCTGCCACCTTGACCAAGCCCAAAGCCGTCGTCCCATCCATGGTCGTCTTGGCTAATTCACGCAAGTGAGCCAAAGAATAGTAACTACCATAGTAGCCAAAAATCATGGCCAATGAAGCTACACCGCAGTCCATCTGATCCACCTGCGGACGATAGTGACGTTTCCCAAATTTCATATTCATCTCCTTTTCCCTAATACTCAATGAAAATCAAAGAGCAAACTAGGAAACTAGCCGCAGGCTGCTCAAAACACTGTTTTGAGGTTGTATATAAGACTGACGAAGTCAGTCACATATATACGGCAAGGCGACGTTGACGTGGTTTGAATTTGATTTTCGAAGAGTATAAACTCATCTGATAACAACTATCTTACCCCAAACACCAAATAAAAACTGGACTTCCTCCCCAAATGCGCCTATCCCCCTCCCAACTGTACTTTTTGGATAAAAAAATAGGCAGAACAAGCGTTCTACCTAAAATATATATATTTATTTCTTTTTCTTCCTAATTCTTTTGTCAATCATATACAAAACGATAATCGAAAACAGCGGTGGTACAATATAACTCTTTTCACTCATTGTCAGCTGAAATCCCAGAGTTGCAAGTATCTTAAAGATGAAAATATTCATTAAAAATAGAAAAACAAAGACTAAAAAATATCTTAAAACCTTCTTCATTCCTTTTCTTCAACTCTCCTAATTTCTACACCTATTTTATCAAAAATACATGTAAAACTCCAAATAAACACTTCAACTGCACTTTTTGGGACAAAAAATAGGCAGAACAAACGTCCTACCTACTAAAAATATGGTATGAAAGGAAATTGATTTTTTACTGACACCCTAGGCAAGCTTGGGACAAATAAATCATTGATAGTAACCTTTACGACATCCTATTTATTACTTCAATTTCTAAACCACCTCTGGTATGTTCTATTCAAAGTCAGAATAGATAACACCGTTCTAAATTACGATTTTTTTAAACTCCGATGTGATGCATTCTTAGATTCTACCCTAACCATTTTCAGCGCAAACTAACAAGTCATTCTTAGCTGCTCACTCTACTTGCTTTTTATTGACCTTATAGCCTAGATAAAAGAGCCCAAATAAAACGGGGTAAATTTCTGGATAAAATAGGGTATTGATTGGACTTTTCAACATCAAATACGTTGCGATGTAGATAATGAGTGATACGGTAAAATAACCCTCAGCAAAACCTAATAAAAATGTTTTCATAGAAGACTCCTTTTTACTAAAAAACGATCTACCTTCTTTTTATCCACCTCGTGCTGCCGACTGATAACCATTATACGCACCCCAAGCTAACAGTCCGATAGCCAAAATACCACCACCAACCACAAGTAATACTCCTCCACCATCAACTTCTTGCAATTCAATATCACTTAACGTAGTATAATTTTGTTCAATAGTTTGTAAATTTGACATATATATCCTCCATTTTAATTATAAAAATTAGTTTTCTTTTAATATACCGATAATAATCATCAATACACTCATAACAAATGCAGACAACAGGCCTTTAGTAGTACTGTTGAAAAAAGGTCTATCAAAAACGTAATAATTATATGCAGACAATCCTAAACCAATGCCAGTCACTACAATTGTAATAACGAGTAGTATAATCCAAAATGCTTTCTTGCTCATATTTATCAAAAACTATGGATGAGTAATATAGTAGAATGTTTTACCAGCAGCTTCACCAACTTGGTAAATTCCCCAGCCAATCGCGATACCCACGGAAACTACCTCCCAAGAAACTCCCCCATCTACATTCATCAACTCTTCTTCTGTAAGAGTTACAAAGTTTTGTTCCATTTTGTCAAAATTTGTCATCTTTTTTCTCCTTTATTTCTATTTTTTAGTTTACGACTTCTTGCTCTTAAACCATTTTAAAAACCAGAATAGATTAATTACTGAATTCCTTTTCCTTCCTTTTCTTCTCACTTATCTATTTGAGAAGTGATTTAAAATGAACAGGTAAATTTCATTTATTTTAAATACCATTTGATAAACCATGGCAATAAGATTGGTAAATACATCGCGTAATCTCCTTCCTTTTCTTCTCACTTATTTATTCGAAAAATAATTCGAAAATGTACAATTAATTAAATTTTATTTAAAAAATAATTTAATGAACCACGGATAAAAACCGATCACATACATAAATACTCCTCCTTTTTCTTTCTTATCTATCTATTCGTAATTCCCACTAAAAGTTCTAAATTTTTTATTTTTCCTGACAATAAAAAAGCAACACGACTTGCATGTTGCTTCTTACTATTCTTTACTTTTGACGACTTCGACCACATCTCCTACACTTTGGAGTTGGTCAATTTCCTCGTCACTGATTTCGATATTAAATTCATCCTCCAGCGTCAAGATAAACTCCATCAAGTCAACTGAGTCAGCATCCAAATCATCTTTCAGACTCAAGGATTCTGTCACGACAAAGTCTTCTCCCTGTCGCTCTTGGATAATGGTCACAATACGGTCAAAAATTTCTTTTTCTGTCATCTCTTTTATTCTCCTGAAAATTCACGCGCAGTCTGGGCAACTACGTCTGTTTCTAGCATGGTACGAATCTGGCGAATCGTACTATAAACAGCCTTGGCATCACTTGAGCCATGAGTCTTGACAACCGGTGCCTTGACACCAAACAAGACCGCTCCACCAACATCTGAGTAGTTGAGCTGTTTTTTCAAACCTCTGAGGCTGTCCTTGAGAAGGAGGGCGCCTAGTTTCGCTCGAAGACCACCACCTGTAATAGCGGTCTTTAGCAAACCCATGATTCCCATAGCTGTCCCTTCGATGGATTTGAGCACAGCGTTTCCCGTGAAACCATCTGCCACGACAACATCCGCAACGCCATTCATCAAATCACGCGCTTCCACGTTTCCGATAAAGTTCAAACTTTCATCAGCTGCTAGTAATTCATAAGTTTCCTTACGAAGCGGGTCACCCTTACTACTCTCTGTTCCATTATTGAGCAAGCCAACACGTGGTTTCGCAATTCCACGGACATTTTTAGCATAGAAGGAACCTAGAACTGCATATTGATGGAGGTGCTGGGCTGTATTTTCCGCATTAGCACCGAGGTCCAGCATGTCAAAACCTCTCCCATCTACAGTCGGCAATGTTGACATAAGCCCAGGGCGATCGATATTCTTGATACGACCCACGATGAAGAACCCTGCTGCTAGTAAAGCACCTGTATTCCCAGCCGATAGGACAGCATCTGCTTCACCCTCTTTGACAGCCTTGGCCGCCAAGACCATACTGGCATTCTTCTTCTTCCGAATAGCTCTCGTAGGTTCATCGTCTGAATCAATCTTCTCATCCGTATGGATAATGCTGACGCGTTCTGTCGCTGTCAGATATTGCTTGATTTTAGCCTCATCTCCGTAGAGTTGAACTTCAATATCTGAAAAGTCAGCAAGGGCTTGATTGACACCCTCAACGATGGCCTGAGGTGCGTAATCGCCTCCCATGGCATCTACTGCGATTTTTTTCATTTCTTTTCCTCTTTTAGTAATTGTCCCCAGTCTGCTAGGGAATCAATAAATTTCTTTGATTTTAGGTGAATCCCAACGTACTCTTCGTAGAGTTGATCCATAAATTGGCGTAGTTCTTGCTTGATTTCAGGCTTGAGCGAAATGGTCTCCAAAATCTCAAAATCAATGGCTTGAAATTGATTGAGCAGATAAGGGATATTGGGATTGAGATGGCAACGTCTCTCATCTTCATGATAATGATCTGGACAGAGACAGGCTCCATATTTGAAAGAAAAATCAAAAGCCTGACCGACCCGATGACAAAAGACACACTCATTAAAATTGAGACTAATACCAAATCGGGTCAAGATTTGGATTTCAAAAATATTGGTCAAGACTTGATAATCCAAGCCAGCTTCCATCAACTCCAAAGTCTTTTGCAAAAAAGCAAACAAGGGAGCATCCTGCTGATTGTCCTGCAAACTAGCATCTGCAAGAGCCGCTACATAGGTCGCATAAGCCATGACAAAGAGGTCACTATTAATCTTGGGAAAAGTCATCACCTCATGATAGTCCTCAATGTAACTGAGCCCATCATCATTGATTCGCAAGAGAAATCGTGCCAGCACCAAGGGCTGAATAACCGGCGCCAGCTTAGACTGACCAGCGTGTTTGACGAAAAACATCCGTTTGCCAGACTGCTCTGTAAAAATCTTGACTAGCTTATCATCCTCACGAAAATTGCGATTGTAGAGCACCAAGCCTTGACTCGTGATAGACTGAATCATGCTTCTCTCATATACTCCTCAAGCCGTTTCATAGCTTCTTTGATAGTCTCCATGCTGGCCGCATAAGACAGACGCACATAACCTTCCCCATAACGCCCAAAGGCTGCTCCAGGGATAAAGGCAACGGCCTTCTTCTGTGCAAAATCCTTCAGAAAAGCAAAGGAGTCTTGATTGTAGCCCGCTGGAATCTTAGCAAAGATATAGAAGGCACCGTCTGGTTTGATAATCTCAAAACCAAGAGCAGTCATTTTCTCGATAATATAGTCCCGACGCTGGATGTATTCCTTCTTCATAGGTTCCGCATCATTTTTACCAGCCGTCAAGGCTTCTACCGCAGCATGTTGAGCCATGGTATTTGCGGCAGTCACCAAGTACTGGTGACTCTTGATTAACTGGGCTGTGAAGGCCGCAGGAGCGAAAATCAGTCCCAAACGCCAACCGGTCATGGCATGTGATTTAGATAGACCATTGATAATAATAGCCTGATCTCTCAACATCGTTCCTAGAGACACATGCGCTTCGCCCGTATAGGTCAATTCTGAGTAAACCTCATCACAGACAATGAAAATTTCGTACTTGCGTAAAACAGCTGCCAAGGCCTCCAACTGCTCCCGACTGTAGGTAATTCCTGTCGGATTAGCTGGATAGTTGAGAATAACTGCCTTGAGCTTGTCACCTTGCTCCAAAATGGCCTTCTCCAACATCTCAGGAGTCAAGACAAAACCATTTTCAGTTGTGTCAATCTCGACAATCTCTGCCCCAACTAGATTGACAATTGGCTCATAACCCGGATAAGCAGGAGCTGGCAAGAGCACCTTGTCTCCCTCTTCCAAAATAGCTGTCAAAGTAGCAGATAAAGCCTCTGTCGCCCCAATTGTAACCAAGATTTCATTTTCAGGAGCATAGTCCAGTTGGTACTTTTCCTTAACAAAGTCACTGGCTGCCTGACGTAAAGTCAACAGACCACTCATCCCTGTATAGTAGGATTGGTTCTGGTCAATCGCTCGCTTGGCCGCCTCCTTGACATGATCTGGCGTTGTAAAATCAGGCTCCCCCAAGGTCAAACGCAAAACCCCAGGAATCTCCGAAATAGCCTGGTCAAACTGACGAATCAACGAAACTTGAATCTTATCTAACTGTTTATTAAAGCGCTTAGTTAAGTCCATAGATACCTCCTACTTTCAAAACGTATCTCTATTATACTACAAAAGCCCCCCGACCGCAAAAATACATTAGAGAATAGCTTTTCACTTTCTATTTTACTTTTCCTGTTTACAGGTCTATAATGGTAACAGATTCTATTTGGAGGTTTTTATGTCATTTCTATCAAAAAATGGAGCAGGTATCTTGGCCTGCCTTCTGATTTCACTACTTGCTTGGTATCTGGGCGGATTTTTCCCTGTTATTGGCGCGCCCGTTTTTGCGATTTTCATAGGCATGCTCCTACATCCCTTTCTCTCGTCTTATAAACAACTGGATGCGGGATTGACCTTTAGTTCTAAAAAATTGCTCCAGTATGCCGTTATCTTGCTTGGTTTTGGTCTCAATATCTCGCAAGTCTTCGCAGTCGGACAATCTTCACTCCCTGTCATCCTGTCCACCATTTCAATAGCCTTGATTGTTGCCTTCCTCTTCCAGCGTTTCTTTGCACTGGACACAAAACTGGCTACCTTGATTGGAGTGGGTTCTTCTATCTGTGGGGGCTCTGCCATTGCAGCAACAGCGCCTGTTATTCACGCCAAGGAAAAGGAAGTAGCCCAAGCCATTTCCGTTATCTTTTTCTTCAATGTCTTAGCTGCGCTCATATTTCCAACGCTAGGTACCTGGCTTCATCTATCCAATGACGGCTTCGCCCTCTTTGCAGGGACTGCGGTCAATGATACTTCCTCTGTAACCGCTACTGCCAGCGCCTGGGATAGTCTTTACCAGACCAATACCCTCGAATCCGCAACCATTGTCAAACTCACACGAACCCTAGCAATCATTCCTATCACTCTCTTTCTCTCCTACTGGCAAAGTCGTGAACAAAAAAATAAGCAAGGCTTACAACTGAAAAAAGTCTTCCCACTTTTTATCCTTTACTTTATCCTTGCATCTCTCCTAACCACCCTACTGACCTCTCTTGGTGTGTCCAGTAGTTTCTTTACCCCACTCAAACAACTCTCCAAATTCCTCATTATCATGGCCATGAGTGCTATCGGTCTCAAAACCAATCTGGTAGCTATGGTCAAATCCAGCGGAAAATCCATTGTTCTCGGAGCCATCTGCTGGATTGCCATCATCCTCACTAGTCTTGGTATGCAGACCCTTATCGGCATTTTCTAATACTCTTCGAAAATCTCTTCAAACTACGTCAACGTCGCCTTGCCGTATATATGGTTACTGACTTCGTCAGTTCTATCTGCAACCTCAAAACTGTGTTTTGAGCAACCTGCGGCTAGTTTCCTCTTTACTCTTTGATTTTCATTGAATATAACACAAAAGGTAGCCCACCAGCTACCTTTTCTTATGCTTCCTCAATCAAACGTGTATGTTCTCTCTTGATGCAACGATTCATCACGATGTCATCACATCCACCAGCACGCAAGATTTCTTCCGCCTCTAGACTTTCAAGTCCCAGCTGTGCCCAAAAAATCTTAGCATCAGCCTTGAGAAAATCATGCGCCACATCAGGCAAAAACTCGCTGCGCCGGTAAACATTGACAATATCTACAGGAAAAGGAATCTCAGCTAGGCTGGCATAAGCCTTTTCACCCAAGATTTCACCACCTGCCGCCTTGGGATTGACTGGGATGATTTTATAACCCCGAGCCTGCATTTCCTTGGTCACTCGATTGCTAGTTGTTTCTTCACGGTCTGACAAGCCCACCACAGCAAGGGTTTTACTCGTTGCCAGATACTGACGAATCACACCATCACTTGGATTGATAAATTCTTGACTCATAGAAATCCTCCTTTTTCATCAGTATAGCATATTTTGAAAAGGCTTGCAGATTTTTAATATAAAAACCTCCTAGCAGTTCTGTACTGACCCCAAAAAGTTAGACAATTAATTTATCCGAAGGATTTAGTTCTGTATTGTACAGGGCTAAGTCCTTTTAGTTTTACCTTAATTCGTTTGTTGTTGTAGTAATCGATATAGTCTATAATAGCTTGTTCCAATTGATTAAGTGATTTAAAGTTTTTCTCATGGCCATAAAACATTTCGGATTTTAAAATGCCAAAGAAAGATTCCATCATACCGTTGTCTGGGCTGTTGCCCTTTCGTGACATGGATGCTTGAATTCCCTTACTCTCTAGGAACCGATGATAAGAATCGTGTTGGTATTGCCAACCTTGGTCACTATGGAGAATCGTATTCTCGTAGTGTTTCTCTGTGAAGGCCTGTTCCAACATCTTTTTTACTTGTTCTAAATTAGGAGAACAAGAAAGATTAAAAGCAATAATTTCGCTGTTAAATCCATCTAAAACAGGCGATAAATACAATTTCTGCGTGCTATTTGGAATGGCAAACTCTGTCACATCCGTATAACACTTTTCCATTGGTCTCGATGCTTCAAACTGGCGTTGAATGATATTCTCTGCTTTCTTGCCAATCTCTCCTTGGTAGGAAGAATACTTTCGTTTACGGCGAATTCGAGCACTTAAACCAAGGATTTTCATCAGACGTTGGACCTTCTTATGGTTTACTATATGACCACGATTCCTCAATTCAAGAGTTATTCGGCGATAGCCATAATTTCCTTTGTGCTCAGTAAAAATAGCTTGAATTTCAGCTTTAAGATCTTTATCTTTGTCAAGCCCATCTAGTTCCTTCAACTGATAATAGTAAGTTGAGCTAGGTAAACGAGTCACTTCAAGAAGTAAATCTAGTCGAAATCCTCCTGAAGCCATTTCTCTAATTGTCTCTGCCTTTCTCGCTGTATGGCTTCGTCCCTGTCTTCCAGCTCTTTTAACTTTTTTAAGTAAGCCACCTCAGTACGTAAGCGTTCATTCTCCTCTTGGAGTCGCTCTAGTTCTGTCATTTCATCCCAAGTTTTCTTCCGTTTACGTCCCATTTTAGTTGGTCTCCCTCTTGTTTTCTCAACAATAGTATACCCGTTTTTCTTGTATTGTGCTAGCCAATTAAGAAGTATCGTACGACTTGGGAGGCCGTATTCAAGAGAAACTCTATCTTTAGTCCAGCCTTCATGTAAGACTTTATTAATCATTTCTTGCTTTAAATCAGGAGAATAGTAACGATTTTTTCCTTTTTTGACGAACTCTATTCCGTAACGATCAATCAATTTAATCATGTACCTAATATTAGAATTATTTATCCCAAATTTATTTGAAAGCTTCTCTAAGCTATATCCTTGTTTTCTAAGTTCATAGATCTGAACTTTATCATCATAAGTTAATTTCATAATAAAAACACCCCAAAAGTTAGATTTTTTCTGTCTAACTTTTGGGGTGCAGTTCATTCTGCTAGGAGTATGTTTTATTATAAGCGAAAACTTAAATCTTTTTCTCAATACTGAAAAGTGGAGAAAGTGGGCGTTTTTCATGGATACGCACGATAGCATCTCCCAATAGATGAGCGATTGAAATTTGCTCAATCTTGTCAATCAAACGCTCTTCTGGCAGATAGATAGTATCCAAAACAACCAATTTCTTGATAGCTGATTTTTGAATATTGTCCATAGCAGGACCAGAAAGAACTGGGTGCGTACAGCTTGCATAGACTTCAACAGCACCAGCTTCCGCAAGGGCATCTGCCGCGTGGCAAATGGTTCCAGCTGTATCAATCATATCATCAATCAAGATACAAGTCTTGCCTTCTACCTTACCGATGATGTTCATGACTTCACTGGTATTCATCTTATCAACGCTACGACGTTTGTCAATGATAGCAATAGATGTTTTCAAAAATTCTGCCAACTTACGGGCACGAGTCACCCCTCCATGGTCTGGGCTGACAACCACATAGTCAGAACCAACCATACCACGACGCTCAAAATAATCCGCAATCAGAGGAGCTCCCATCAAGTGATCCACAGGAATATCAAAGAATCCTTGAATCTGCGCAGCATGCAAGTCGATTGTCAATAAACGATCTACCCCAGCTACTTCAAGCATATTTGCGACAAGTTTTGAAGTGATTGGCTCACGCGCTCTCGCCTTTCTATCCTGACGTGCATACCCATAGTAAGGCATGACAACATTGACAGATTCTGCACTCGCACGCTTCAAAGCATCTACCATAATCAAAATTTCAAGCAGATTGTCATTTACAGGCGAACTAGTTGATTGTAGGATAAAGACGTGTTTCCCACGGATTGATTCTTCGATGTTGACCTGAATCTCTCCATCTGAAAATTGGCGGACACTTGATTTCCCCAACTCTATCCCAATCTCCTGCGCTACACGTTTTGCCAATTCTTGATTAGAAGAAAGGGCAAACAGCTTTAAATCAGAAAAAGACATGATTTCCTCCGGTATATATGTATCGCTTGTGCTTTTCACAAGATTTTTCCATCTACCATTGTAGCGCTTTTTGCACTATTTTTCAATCAAAAATAAAAGAAGGGCACCATATTTGTACCCTTGCATCATTCTTTTGAAAAATATTCTAGTTCATCAACTCATTGTGCTTCTCAACAAAGCGATAAGTCTGATAAAAACCGTAAAGAGTAATAGCCGTAACCATTGGAATCGCTAAAGGCAACTCTGTATCCAATTCCACAAAAGGAGAGTTAAACAGGAAGTGAGTTCCCAAAGCTAAACCTAGGAAAAGAAGCCCCTGTTTCTTGCCAACCTTCTGTCCTTTATAGGCTCTGTAAAGCAAGTAAACACCTACTACCGCCAAACCTGAAAAAGTCCAGTGAGAAGCAATTCCTGAGATGATACGCTCTAAAATTCTCGAAATAGTAAAGTCAAATCCCTCTGGCAAATCCGTACGAATGTAGCCAATATCCTCAATCATTTGGAATCCCAAACCAGAAGCAATGCCTAGTAAAAACAAAGATTTTAATTTTCGCACAGGAATCAAAGCTAAAACAAAGACAAGTGGCAACAATTTCAACGGCTCTTCTACCAAAGGAGCCACAATAGCACTTTCAAAGGCATTTAAAAATGCACTATCTGGGAAAAGAACCCCCATTAAATCATGGATATAGGTATTAGCAAAGCTAGACAACCAGCCTGAAAGGAACATCCCACCCAATAAAGACAGAATCAAGGCCTTCTTTGGCAATTCCCATTTTTTCCCAATACGGAAAAGGAAATAAAGAGCCGGAATCATGTAAAAGAGAGCTAGAAAGATAGAAACTCCCATTAGTCCATATTCCGCAGCTGACATCGAACCATCCGTATAGTAGATGGTTTCATACTGCAAACCAATACATAGTAATAAAATAAAAATAAATAAAATACTGTTTTTCTTCATACACTTTCTTTCTAAAGAAAGTATTTACAATTCTACGACTGTCATACTTCCTGTATCTACATCGTAAATGGCACCAGAGATAATGACATCGTCTGGTATTAGGGGAGACTCGATAAGGAGTTGCATATCCTCGCGTACACTTTCCTCTATATCTTGGAAGGGCAAGAAGTCCTGGTCTGACACATCGACACCTAGTTCCTCTTTCAGATACTCCTTAAAAGGACCATTTTCAAAGGTCTGAGCACCACAGTCTGTATGGTGTAACACCACAATCTCTCTTGTCCCCATCTGTTGCTGGGAAATAACTAGCGAACGAATCATGTCCTCAGTCACTCGACCACCTGCATTCCGCAAGATATGAGCATCCCCAAGTGCCAAACCTAGAGCTTGTGCAACGTGCAGACGTGAGTCCATACAGGTCACAATGGTTACTCTGGTTTTGGGTTTAAGTGGCAGATTTAACTGCCCATGTAGGGCAACATAAGCCTGATTGGCTTGCATAAACTGTTCAAAATACGACACGATTCCCTCCTTGAAAATTTGATAGTCAAATATTTCTCCTATCTTATCATTTTTAAGAAGATTTGTCACGGATTATGCAAAGACCTTTTTCAAAACTTCCTGAATCGTTGTCACTCCAATGACCTGAATTTCCTTGGGCGGGGTGATTCCTGTCAAGGAATTTTTCGGTACATAGATTTTTGTAAATCCAAGCTTAGCAGCTTCATTGATGCGTTGCTCGATACGATTCACACGCCGAATTTCTCCTGTCAAGCCCAGTTCGCCTACAAAACATTCCTGAGGATTAGTTGGCTTGTCTTTATAACTCGAAGCAATGGCAACTGCAACGGCCAAGTCAATGGCAGGTTCATCTAATTTGACACCGCCAGCAGATTTAAGATAAGCATCCTGATTTTGCAAAAGAAGACCTGCCCGTTTTTCCAAAACAGCCATAATCAAGCTAGCACGATTAAAATCAAGTCCTGTCGTCGTACGCTTAGCATTTCCAAACATGGTCGGTGTCACCAAGGCCTGAACCTCCGCCAAAATCGGACGCGTCCCTTCCATGGTCACAACGATTGACGAACCAGTCGCCCCATCCAAACGCTCTTCTAGGAAAACTTGACTCGGATTGAGTACCTCAACCAATCCGCCCGACTGCATCTCAAAAATCCCAATCTCATTAGTGGAACCAAAACGGTTTTTGACCGCTCTTAAAATACGGAAGGTATGGTGGCGCTCCCCTTCAAAGTAAAGCACCGTATCCACCATATGCTCTAGCATACGAGGACCAGCCAAGGTTCCTTCCTTGGTCACATGACCTACGATAAAGATGGCAATGTTATTGGTCTTGGCCAGTTGCATAAGCTCAGCCGTCACCTCACGCACTTGAGAAACAGATCCCTGCACCCCTGAAATCTCAGGAGACATAATGGTTTGAATTGAGTCAATAATGAGGAAGTCTGGCTGGATGCGCTCCACCTCAGCTCGAACACTCTGCATATTGGTCTCTGCATAGAGATAAAACTCGCTATCAATATCTCCCAAACGCTCTGCACGTAATTTAATCTGCTGGGCAGACTCCTCCCCACTGACGTAGAGAACAGTCCCCACTTGAGACAACTGGGTTGAGACTTGTAAGAGAAGGGTTGATTTCCCAATCCCAGGATCCCCACCTATGAGGACGAGACTGC
Source organism: Streptococcus mitis (assembly GCF_965111735.1). GTDB lineage: Bacteria > Bacillota > Bacilli > Lactobacillales > Streptococcaceae > Streptococcus > Streptococcus mitis_DR. Next base: position 24,325 of record NZ_OZ217346.1, on the reverse strand, counting down.
CCGGTACTACTCCTCCTCCAAGTACACGGTTGAATTCCTCCATCTCCGTCTTGGTTCGATTGACGTTTATAGAAGTCACCTCAGCCAGTTTCATGGGTTTGGTTTTCTCACCTGTCAAGGACACACGCGCATTCTTGACCTCGGCAACCTCAACCTCTTCTACAAAAGAAGACCAAGATCCACAGTTGGGGCAACGTCCCAGATATTTAGGGGAATTATACCCACAATTTTGACATACAAATGTCGCTTTTTTCTTTGCGATGATAAACCTCTTTCTATATCTCTAACTCACACTCAATCACTTGGCAAAAATCAATCTTCTCATTTGGCACAAACTGGCGCATAAGCATGTTGTGAGTTACCACTAGCACGGTCTGGTAATCTCGATACTTACCCATGCATTCTAGAAAACGAGACTTCATCTCTTCAGCTGTCTCATATCGAATAGGACTATTAGGAAGTAACTTCCCCTTATTTTCTAGAAACATAGTACGAGCTTTTTCAAAATTATCTGTACCACTTTCATAAACCTGCCATTCATGTAATAAAGGCTCCACTCTTAAAGGAAGATCCGTAGCACAAACCATATAAGAAGCCGTTTCTAAAGCTCTTGTGACTGCAGAAGATATGATTATTTCAGCTGAATGGAATAAAGGATTGGCGCTCAGTTCCTGAGCCTGCTGCCGTCCCTTCTCAGACAAGGGTGCCAAATCTATCCCAAATCCCGTATAAGAACGCTCCTCTAACTCACGGTAATCTGGCTCTCCATGACGTACAAAGATAATCTTCATTCTAGTGCCCTGTCGATCCAAATCCACCAGTTCGAACGCCATCAGCCGCATCTCCATCTGCAATTAAGAAAGGAGCAAAGACAGCCTGGACAACACGTTCTCCAACTTCAAGAACAACCTCTTGATCTGTGATATTCTTCATCTGTGCAAAAATATGCCCTTCATTTCCAGGATTTCCATAATAATCCCCATCAATGACTCCAACTGAATTAATCAAGACCAAGCCCTTCTTACGAGGATTTGAAGAACGATCATAGAGGTAGAGAACCTCAGTCGGTTGCATATAAGCCTTAACCCCTGTCGGAACTAATACAATCTCTCCTGGAGCGATAACTGTACGCACAGCAACCTTTAAGTCGTAACCAGCCGCATGAGCTGTCTCACGCTTGGGCAATAAATTTTCATCTGTAAAACTAGAAACCAATTCAAAACCACGAATTTTCATCATCTTCTCTTTTCTATTATCATTTATTCTAGATTATTCTATCTTATTTATTCGGAAAAAGCACGAAAAAAGAGCACACAATTCAAATCGCTTAGGGCTGCTGGATTCCTCCCCTGACCCGCTTCACGCAGAACTGTTGCTCCACTATTTATTATATCACATTCCTATTCATTTTAAAAGAAAAATTATTTTTTCCGTCTATTTCTAAAAAAGTCCTGCATAATAGCTGCGCATTCATCTTCCAAAATTCCCGTTTCAACCTCCACACGATGATTGAGACGCTCATCTGTCAAGATATCGTACAAACTCCCAGCAGCGCCAAATTTCTGGTTTTTAGCCCCATAGACCACGTTTGGAATACGGGCGAGTCCAATCGCCCCACTACACATGACACACGGCTCAATGGTCACAAAAAGCGTGCAATCCAGCAAGCGCCAGCTCTCCTCACTCATGTTCGCATTCTCTATAGCCATAATCTCCGCATGCATAACCGCTCGCTGCAGTTCCTCACGCGCATTATGCCCACGGCCAATGATTTCTCCGTCCTTGACAATCACACAACCAATTGGAATTTCATCGTGTTCAAGAGCAATCTTAGCCTCTCTCAAAGCCTCTCTCATGAAGACTTCTTTTTCTTCAACTGTATAATTCATCAATTTCCCTTTTCCTACTTATCGATTTTATTATTATATCATGATTCCCGAGACAAAAAAAGCCACCGAATGCGGTGACTTTATAGGGAGATTATTATGAAAAAGAAAAGTTTAGGATATTTGTTACAACAAGTTAGGAGGTCTTCTTGTAACTATCTATAGTATACCCGACCTATCTTAAACAAATCTTAAAAATCTCTTAGGACCAAACACTTTCTAAAATATTTGTTTGTTCACGACCAGGACCTACTGAGAAAGTAGAAATACGAACGCCAACCAATTCACTCACACGACGAACATAGTTACGCGCATTCTCAGGAAGATCTTCCAAATTACGAACTCCAGTAATATCTTCTGACCAACCTGGCAACTCTTCATAGATAGGCTTGCAACGTTTCAATTGCTCAAGACTAGCTGGATAGTAGTCAATACGTTGACCATCAAGATCATAGGCCACACAGATTTTCACAGTATCCAAACCGCTCAAAACATCGATAGAGTTCAATGAAAGATTAGTAATACCAGAAACACGACGACTATGGCGCATCACAACTGAATCAAACCATCCCACACGACGTGGACGACCAGTTGTTGTACCATATTCATGACCGACTTCACGGATACGTTCTCCCACTTCATCAAACAACTCAGTTGGGAAAGGACCGTCTCCTACACGACTCGTATAGGCTTTACATACACCAACAACCTTGTCAATCTTACTTGGACCAACACCAGAACCAATCGTAACACCACCAGCCACAGGGTTTGATGACGTAACAAATGGATACGTACCTTGGTCGATATCTAGCATAACACCTTGTGCACCTTCAAAAAGCACACGTTTACCGTTATCAAGCGCATCATTCAAAATAACAGATGTGTCTGTCACATATTTCTTGATTTGTTGACCATATTCGTAATATTCTTCAAAAATATCATCGAAATCAATCGCTTTACTATCATACAATTTTTCAAAAAGACGATTCTTTTCAGCAAGGTTACGTTCTAAACGCTCACGGAAAATATCTCTATCCAAAAGATCGGCAATACGAATCCCAACACGAGCAGCCTTGTCCATATAAGCTGGACCAATTCCCTTGATTGTAGTTCCAATCTTATTGTCGCCCTTAGCTTCTTCTTGCAAGCGATCCAACTCGATATGATAAGGCAAAATAACATGCGCGCGATCAGAAATACGCAAGTTATCAGTTGTCACACCCTCCTCATGAAGATAGCTCAACTCTTTTACAAGAGATTTAGGATTTACAACCATACCATTCCCAATAACAGAGATTTTTTCAGGGAAGAAAATTCCAGATGGAATCAAGTGCAACTTAAATTTCTTACCATCAATCACAATCGTGTGACCTGCATTATCACCACCTTGGTAACGTGCAATCACTTCTGCATTCGCTGAAAGGAAGTCTGTAATCTTCCCTTTACCTTCATCACCCCATTGGGTACCTACAACAACAACTGAAGTCATAATTTTGTCTGAGCCCTCAGGCTCTTCCTTTCTCACATACATGGCAGGACTCTCACCTGCAATTATATCTTACAATTTATTATAAGAAAAAATCACCTTTTTATCAAGAAGAAACAATAGAAAGATTTGCTATTTCCAACTATTAAAAAATGTTTTAGAAAAATAACCAGCTATTTATTGTTATATTGCCATGAAAAAAGTAATTTTGTTCGGAAATTTACTAAAATTACCTCAACAAGAAATAAAACCCCGATTCATTATCAATTTTTCAAGATACAAACGATAAGCAACACGATAATGATAAACAATAAAATCCCTACGACACCCAATGCCATATCGAACTAAATAATAAATCAAAAATTTAAAATGAAAATGTTCCCACTCCCAACTATTATCAAAGAAAGTAGCATACTCTTCTTCGATACTGTCATAGAAATCAGTCATCTGATCATAGATACTTTGTAGCATAAGCATACACTCCTTTACTTTTTATGACCTTATTCTAACAAAAAATTATAAAAAGTTAGTAACAATTCCTGAATTGCTCAAATACCAACCTCAAAAAGATAACAAATAGAAAAATTGACAGAATAGGAATAAATTTACTACCTAAATTTCAAAAACTAAGATAATGGAAGCGGAAGGATTCGAATCCCTCGAAGGAGCGTATTTACAGTCCGCCACGTTTAGCCTCTTCGCTACCCTCGATTAAAGTCCTAAAAAGATCTCCCTGCTCGAAAACGGAGGGCTCTGAAACTTTACTCAGCAAAAAATATCTCACACCAAATAACACTAAATAGATTATGAATTACATAAAAAAAGAGGCCTAAACCTCTTTTTCTTAACTACTCCGCCAGTAGGACTCGAACCTACGACATCATGATTAACAGTCATGCGCTACTACCAACTGAGCTATGGCGGATTAAAGCTAAGCGACTTCCATATCTCACAGGGGGCAACCCCCAACTACTTCCGGCGTTCTAGGGCTTAACTTCTGTGTTCGGCATGGGTACAGGTGTATCTCCTAGGCTATCGTCACTTAACTCTGAGTAATACCTACTCAAAATTGAATATCTATTCAAATCAAGAAAACCTTACGCTTTCATATTCTCAGTTACTTTGGATAAGTCCTCGAGCTATTAGTATTAGTCCGCTACATGTGTCGCCACACTTCCACTTCTAACCTATCTACCTGATCATCTCTCAGGGCTCTTACTGATATAAAATCATGGGAAATCTCATCTTGAGGTGGGTTTCACACTTAGATGCTTTCAGCGTTTATCCCTTCCCTACATAGCTACCCAGCGATGCCTTTGGCAAGACAACTGGTACACCAGCGGTAAGTCCACTCTGGTCCTCTCGTACTAGGAGCAGATCCTCTCAAATTTCCTACGCCCGCGACGGATAGGGACCGAACTGTCTCACGACGTTCTGAACCCAGCTCGCGTGCCGCTTTAATGGGCGAACAGCCCAACCCTTGGGACCGACTACAGCCCCAGGATGCGACGAGCCGACATCGAGGTGCCAAACCTCCCCGTCGATGTGAACTCTTGGGGGAGATAAGCCTGTTATCCCCAGGGTAGCTTTTATCCGTTGAGCGATGGCCCTTCCATACGGAACCACCGGATCACTAAGCCCGACTTTCGTCCCTGCTCGAGTTGTAGCTCTCGCAGTCAAGCTCCCTTATACCTTTACACTCTGCGAATGATTTCCAACCATTCTGAGGGAACCTTTGGGCGCCTCCGTTACCTTTTAGGAGGCGACCGCCCCAGTCAAACTGCCCGTCAGACACTGTCTCCGATAGGGATCACCTATCTGGGTTAGAGTGGCCATAACACAAGGGTAGTATCCCAACAACGTCTCCTTCGAAACTGGCGTCCCGATCTCATAGACTCCTACCTATCCTGTACATGTGGTACAGACACTCAATATCAAACTGCAGTAAAGCTCCATGGGGTCTTTCCGTCCTGTCGCGGGTAACCTGCATCTTCACAGGTACTAAAATTTCACCGAGTCTCTCGTTGAGACAGTGCCCAAATCATTACGCCTTTCGTGCGGGTCGGAACTTACCCGACAAGGAATTTCGCTACCTTAGGACCGTTATAGTTACGGCCGCCGTTTACTGGGGCTTCAATTCATACCTTCGCTTACGCTAAGCACTCCTCTTAACCTTCCAGCACCGGGCAGGCGTCACCCCCTATACATCATCTTACGATTTAGCAGAGAGCTGTGTTTTTGATAAACAGTTGCTTGGGCCTATTCACTGCGGCTGACTTAAAGTCAGCACCCCTTCTCCCGAAGTTACGGGGTCATTTTGCCGAGTTCCTTAACGAGAGTTCTCTCGCTCACCTGAGGCTACTCGCCTCGACTACCTGTGTCGGTTTGCGGTACGGGTAGAGTATGTTTAAACGCTAGAAGCTTTTCTTGGCAGTGTGACGTCACTAACTTCGCTACTAAACTTCGCTCCCCATCACAGCTCAATGTTATAGATATAAGCATTTGACTCATATCACACCTCACTGCTTAGACAGACACTTCCAATCGTCTGCTTTAGTTAGCCTACTGCGTCCCTCCATCACTACATACTCTAGTACAGGAATATCAACCTGTTGTCCATCGGATACACCTTTCGGTCTCTCCTTAGGTCCCGACTAACCCAGGGCGGACGAGCCTTCCCCTGGAAACCTTAGTCTTACGGTGGACAGGATTCTCACCTGTCTTTCGCTACTCATACCGGCATTCTCACTTCTATGCGTTCCAGCGCTCCTCACGGTACACCTTCATCACACATAGAACGCTCTCCTACCATACCTATAAAGGTATCCACAGCTTCGGTAAATTGTTTTAGCCCCGGTACATTTTCGGCGCAGGGTCACTCGACTAGTGAGCTATTACGCACTCTTTGAATGAATAGCTGCTTCTAAGCTAACATCCTAGTTGTCTGTGCAACCCCACATCCTTTTCCACTTAACAATTATTTTGGGACCTTAGCTGGTGGTCTGGGCTGTTTCCCTTTCGACTACGGATCTTAGCACTCGCAGTCTGACTGCCGACCATAATTCATTGGCATTCGGAGTTTATCTGAGATTGGTAATCCGGGATGGACCCCTCACCCAAACAGTGCTCTACCTCCAAGAATCTTTATGTCGACGCTAGCCCTAAAGCTATTTCGGAGAGAACCAGCTATCTCCAAGTTCGTTTGGAATTTCTCCGCTACCCACAAGTCATCCAAGCACTTTTCAACGTGCCCTGGTTCGGTCCTCCAGTGCGTCTTACCGCACCTTCAACCTGCTCATGGGTAGGTCACATGGTTTCGGGTCTACGTCATGATACTAAGGCGCCCTATTCAGACTCGGTTTCCCTACGGCTCCGTCTCTTCAACTTAACCTCGCATCATAACGTAACTCGCCGGTTCATTCTACAAAAGGCACGCTCTCACCCATTAACGGGCTCGAACTTGTTGTAGGCACACGGTTTCAGGTTCTATTTCACTCCCCTCCCGGGGTGCTTTTCACCTTTCCCTCACGGTACTGGTTCACTATCGGTCACTAGGGAGTATTTAGGGTTGGGAGATGGTCCTCCCAGATTCCGACGGGATTTCACGTGTCCCGCCGTACTCAGGATACTGCTAGGTACAAAGACTATTTTAAATACGAGGCTATCACTCTCTTTGGCTGATCTTCCCAAATCATTCTTCTATAATCTTTGAGTCCACATTGCAGTCCTACAACCCCGAAGAGTAAACTCTTCGGTTTGCCCTCCTGCCGTTTCGCTCGCCGCTACTAAGGCAATCGCTTTTGCTTTCTCTTCCTGCAGCTACTTAGATGTTTCAGTTCACTGCGTCTTCCTCCTCACATCCTTAACAGATGCGGGTAACAGGTAGTACCTGTTGGGTTCCCCCATTCGGAAATCCCTGGATCATCGCTTACTTACAGCTACCCAAGGCATATCGTCGTTTGTCACGTCCTTCTTCGGCTCCTAGTGCCAAGGCATCCACCGTGCGCCCTTATTAACTTAACCTTATTTTCTGACCTTTCAGTCATAAACTCTTATTAATACTACAGCGTTTTCGGTTTATTTTCTTGTTACTATTTGATATAGATATTCAATTTTCAATGTGCATTACTTGGTGATCTCTCACCAATGGAGCCTAGCGGGATCGAACCGCTGACCTCCTGCGTGCAAAGCAGGCGCTCTCCCAGCTGAGCTAAGGCCCCACAAGACCTCTCAAGACTAAACAAGACCAATGCGCAGTTCCTTATCCTTAGAAAGGAGGTGATCCAGCCGCACCTTCCGATACGGCTACCTTGTTACGACTTCACCCCAATCATCTATCCCACCTTAGGCGGCTGGCTCCTTACGGTTACCTCACCGACTTCGGGTGTTACAAACTCTCGTGGTGTGACGGGCGGTGTGTACAAGGCCCGGGAACGTATTCACCGCGGCGTGCTGATCCGCGATTACTAGCGATTCCGACTTCATGTAGGCGAGTTGCAGCCTACAATCCGAACTGAGACTGGCTTTAAGGGATTAGCTTGCCGTCACCGGCTTGCGACTCGTTGTACCAGCCATTGTAGCACGTGTGTAGCCCAGGTCATAAGGGGCATGATGATTTGACGTCATCCCCACCTTCCTCCGGTTTATTACCGGCAGTCTCGCTAGAGTGCCCAACTGAATGATGGCAACTAACAATAGGGGTTGCGCTCGTTGCGGGACTTAACCCAACATCTCACGACACGAGCTGACGACAACCATGCACCACCTGTCACCTCTGTCCCGAAGGAAAACTCTATCTCTAGAGCGGTCAGAGGGATGTCAAGACCTGGTAAGGTTCTTCGCGTTGCTTCGAATTAAACCACATGCTCCACCGCTTGTGCGGGCCCCCGTCAATTCCTTTGAGTTTCAACCTTGCGGTCGTACTCCCCAGGCGGAGTGCTTAATGCGTTAGCTGCGGCACTAAACCCCGGAAAGGGTCTAACACCTAGCACTCATCGTTTACGGCGTGGACTACCAGGGTATCTAATCCTGTTTGCTCCCCACGCTTTCGAGCCTCAGCGTCAGTTACAAGCCAGAGAGCCGCTTTCGCCACCGGTGTTCCTCCATATATCTACGCATTTCACCGCTACACATGGAATTCCACTCTCCCCTCTTGCACTCAAGTTAAACAGTTTCCAAAGCGTACTATGGTTAAGCCACAGCCTTTAACTTCAGACTTATCTAACCGCCTGCGCTCGCTTTACGCCCAATAAATCCGGACAACGCTCGGGACCTACGTATTACCGCGGCTGCTGGCACGTAGTTAGCCGTCCCTTTCTGGTAAGATACCGTCACAGTGTGAACTTTCCACTCTCACACTCGTTCTTCTCTTACAACAGAGCTTTACGATCCGAAAACCTTCTTCACTCACGCGGCGTTGCTCGGTCAGACTTCCGTCCATTGCCGAAGATTCCCTACTGCTGCCTCCCGTAGGAGTCTGGGCCGTGTCTCAGTCCCAGTGTGGCCGATCACCCTCTCAGGTCGGCTATGTATCGTCGCCTTGGTGAGCCGTTACCCCACCAACTAGCTAATACAACGCAGGTCCATCTGGTAGTGATGCAATTGCACCTTTTAAGCAAATGTCATGCAACATCTACTGTTATGCGGTATTAGCTATCGTTTCCAATAGTTATCCCCCACTACCAGGCAGGTTACCTACGCGTTACTCACCCGTTCGCAACTCATCCGGAGAAGCAAGCTCCTCCTTCAGCGTTCTACTTGCATGTATTAGGCACGCCGCCAGCGTTCGTCCTGAGCCAGGATCAAACTCTCATTAAAAGTTTGAGTTCTCACTCATTTCTGTCACTGACAGATTTATTGTTTTTTTCATTGTTCAGTACTACAACCTTAGTTGTAGTGCCCTGCACATTGGTTCGTCTTGTTCAGTTTTCAAAGGTCTTTGTCACTCGCTTCTCTCAAGCGACAACTATATTAGTATATCACAGGCACTTTCGCTTGTCAACACTTTTTTGAAACTTTTTTGAACTTTTTTCATCAAGTGTTCCATCCGCAACATACCATAGTCCGTACGGGATTCGAACCCGTGTTACCGCCGTGAAAAGGCGGTGTCTTAACCCCTTGACCAACGGACCAGAGTTGGTGTTTTCAACTCTTACTATTATACCGACTTTTCTAACTTTGTCAACTACTTTTTTCTATTTTTTTCATTTTTTTACATGGCTTCTTACCGACTACGGATATCAAACTCTTTAAACACAATACGCAAGTCCCTTAGAACTCTTTGACGCCCTCGGAAGCGTTCATGTCTTAAGATGCGTTCTAACTCTTCTTGCTTCTCTTTGCTTTGTTTGTTTCTATAATCTCTTAGTGTTTCATGAAAGAGATAATACTCATCTAGCCACAGACCTCCCTCACTGATACGATGACTAATCTCTCCCACTTCTTCATAAGGTTCTTTATCATATCTACGCTTCTGACTTTCTTGTTTACGGATATGGTCTAAAATTCGATTACGAAACTTAGTCTTGAAATATTTACGTAAGCGTGGAATATCTTCTACCAGTTCTTCTTCTCTACTGATCAATTCATGTAAGCAGATCATTCCCTCTTGGTCCCAATCCGATAACTCCCATAAATGAAGGTAATATTCATTTCTACACTTGTATACAATTCCTTGGACTTCTTCATACAATTTTTTAAGCATAAGCTTCCCCCTTTCTAGATACAGTCTAACAAATCAAGAACTTAATTGGGGCCTTTTCGCCTATTCTGTTCCCTACACCGCCTCAACTGCACAAAAAAGAGAGGGCTTGCCTCTCTTTGGGTTATTTTTCATCATTCATTTTTGACTTTACTTCATCATAAGATAGTGCATGAGATTCCTCCTCGACTGTTTCAGGCATCTTTCCTGTTTCGTAAAGAGCTTTAATTTGTGTACTATCCAATGTTTCGTATTTCAATAATGCTTCTGCAATCAACTTGTGAGTTTCACGATTTGACTGAATAATTTCAGCGGCTTTATTTCGTGCCTCATTCAATAATGAACGAACCTCTTCGTCAATTTCATAAGCTGTTTGTTCTGAAATTGATTTTTGAGGACTTTGTGCACCAAACATGGCATGATTTCCTTCATATTGAACTGGACCAAGTTTTTCACTCATCCCGTACTCTGTAACCATTGCACGCGCCATTTGAGTCGCTTGTTCAAAGTCGTTTGAAGCTCCTGTAGTTTGGACGTTAAAGATAATTTCTTCAGCTACACGTCCACCCATCAAGCCAGCCAATTGCTCTTTCATATCTTCTTTAGATAGAAGCATTTGATCTTCCTTAGGAAGTGCAATCATGTAACCACCTGCACGACCTCTTGGTACAATTGTAACCTTATGAACAACACGGGCATTCGATAAGACTAGGCCAACAATGGTATGTCCAGCCTCATGGTAGGCAACCAATTCACGTTCTCTTTGTGAAACTGTCTTATCTTTCTTAGAAGGTCCAGCAATAACTCTGTCTTCTGCTTCATCAATATCTGAAGCATCAATTATCGATTTATTGCGACGAGCAGCAACTAGAGCCGCTTCATTCAAGACATTCTCTAAATCTGCTCCAACAAAACCTGGGGTTTGTTGAGCCACTAATTTCAAATCAACATCGTCTGACAGAGGTTTATTTTTAGCGTGAACTTTCAAGATTGCTTCACGACCTTTAACATCAGGACGGCCAACCAATACTTTTCTATCAAAACGTCCTGGACGCAAAAGGGCAGGGTCAAGTACATCTGAACGGTTTGTCGCAGCGATGACAATAATCCCTTCATTTCCCTCAAAACCATCCATCTCAATCAAGAGTTGGTTCAAGGTTTGTTCACGTTCGTCATTACCTCCGCCAAGACCAACTCCACGTTGACGTCCAACAGCATCAATTTCATCGATAAAGATAATAGCTGGTGCTGCTTTTTTGGCATCTTCAAAAAGAGAACGAACACGACTAGCTCCAACTCCGACAAACATTTCTACAAAGTCAGAACCTGAGATACTAAAGAATGGAACACCTGCTTCTCCGGCGACTGCCTTAGCAAGCAAAGTTTTACCTGTTCCTGGAGGTCCCTCCAAAAGAACACCTGCTGGAATACGGGCTCCAAGTTTTGTAAATCGTTTTGGATCTTTTAAGAATTCAACAACTTCAACTAGTTCTTGTTTTTCTTCCTCAGCTCCAGCAACATCTGAAAATCTTACTTTAATATCTTCTTTATTTGCAGCTTTGGCCTTACTACGTCCAAAACTCATCGGGTTACGGCTATTATTTCCTCCCATATTTCCCATCATAGAGAATAGGAAGAAGAACAGAATACCGAATGGCACAATGGATACAAGAATATTAATCCACATACCACTTGAACTTTCATGCTTAACAGTTACTTCTGCCTTATGGTCAGAAGCAAGTTTTTGCAATTCTGATACGGTAGTATCTGAAGGAAGAATAATACTTGAAAATTTCTCTACTTTTGTAGCAGAAGGAGAAAAGAACTGGATACCTGTTTCTTCTTTACTCGTTTTAGGATTTTTATAAACACCCGAAACTTCGATAACACTACCATTTGGTTGGTAAGTTAATTCTTTTACATTGTCATCGGTAATTTCTTTTACCAATTCTGTATAATTAATCTGCTCACTTTTCCCTGCAACACTACCTGTACTAAAATACTGGTAACCTGTAACTAGGAGAAAAATAAGTAATAACCATAGAAAAGGATTTTTAATTAAACCATTATTTTGTTTTTTCATTAAAAATTGTTCTTTCTAATTTGAATACACTTCTTCTTTCAATACTCCAACATAAGGAAGGTTACGATAATTTTCTTTGTAGTCTAAACCATAACCTACTACAAACTCATTTGGGATAGTAAAGCAGGTATAGTCAGCCTCAATTTCTACAACACGTCCCTCTGGTTTATCCAACAAGGTTGCAATCTTAACAGAAGCTGCATCTCTTGCAACAAACATATCTCGCAAATTCTTCAAAGTTTGACCTGTATCAATGATATCTTCTACAAATAAAACATGTCTTCCTTTGATGTCTTGAGTCACATCTTGCTTGATATTGATGACACCGCTACTTGCTGTCCCACCATGGTAGCTAGAAACCATCATGAAGTCCATTTCAATATGTGTGTCAATATGTTTAACTAATTCAGCCATAAAAGGAATAGATCCTTTTAAAATTCCAACTAAAATTGGATTTTTTCCTGCATAGTCTTTAGTGAGTTGAGCACCTAATTTTTTAGCAGCTTCTGTAATTTCATCGTGTGAAACGAGGATTTTTTTAATATCGTTTTCTAACATTTTTTTACCTATCTATTTTTTCTATATAAAGTACAGTGTTCATTATATCATTTTTCGTGTTTTTACTCAAATTACTGGTCGCAATTCCCAAAATTGAGACAATTTCACCAAATTGCTCAATAATCAGAGCAGATTTCCGCTTTTCCATAGGGATTTTCAAATCAATAAATAGACGTCTGAGTTTTTTTGTATGCCCATTTTGAACCAAAACATCTCCTGGTTTTCGATAACGAATGTGTATGGATGTTTCGCGTGAAACAGGTATTTGTTGAATTGATTCACCTTCTAATGGAATCCCAAAGGAAAATAAATATCCTTGATAAGATACCTGATTTTGATAGTGTAACACAAGTTCATCTTCCTTTTCATCAGCCTGCGGACTGATTTTACAAATCTGAAACTGTTGGTACTCTTTTATCAATTCATAGCCATTTTTAAGCGGATGACGATACTGGCTTTTAGATTTTAAAATCTGTCGAACTTCATCAAACTGAGCTTTTGTAAGATTCAAATCTGGAAAACGATTCAGATAAGTTTGAAGTAAGACTCTTTGTGTTGACTCAGAATAAGAAAATAACTGTTGTAAATTTTCCACATCAATATTCTTTGATAATTCAGCTATAGCTAGGTCATAATCTAAAATTTCATTTCCGATACTTAAGATTGCATCTCTAAATCTAGGATTTTCTTTTTCTAATTCTGGTAAATAAGAATTTCGAATACGATTGCGAAAATAATGATTTTCCTGATTTGATGTATCTTCAAAGTGAGAAATTAGTGGAAAGTCTTTTTTCTGAAAATGCAAGAAGGGCCTAAGAATTTCTATATCCCCGACCACTTGCTTCTCCTTAATTCCTGATAGATAGCGCAAACGAGTACCTCGAATCAAACGCATCAAAATCGTTTCCACCTGATCATCAGCATGGTGGGCAGTGACTAAGGCTGTCGCACCTGTCTTTTTCATGACCTCTTGAAAAAAATTATAGCGAAAATTTCGTGCACGCGCTTCTGAAAATTCTCCTGAAAAATTGCTGACATAAATAGGAAGTCCAGCTTTAGCAACCAACTTCCTTAATTCCTTTTCTTCCCAATCTGATTCTACTCTCTGCTTATGATTCACATGAGCAAGAATCAATTCAATTTCTAACTCTTTTTTATAGGTAGACAATACCTTAAATAGAAACATAGAATCTAATCCACCAGAAAGAGCTAGCACCACCTTAGTATGTTTTTTAAAATATTCTCTCTTGAGAAAATGATTTAAAAAATCTTGTTCCCTCATTTTAGAACCTCATAAACATCCTTGGCTATCTTAGAAATCGTATCATAATCAGAATTTTTAGTGAAAATAGAAAGAATAAATGGAGAATCTGCATAGACAACACCTGTATCATGCTTAAATTCATCCGCATCTCCAATTTTATGAGCTACTTTAACAGAAACACCTTTGGCAATTCTCTCATTATCAAAATCTGTTTTAGTCAAAGACTCTAGCACAAATCCATTTTGATTATAAATAGCTTCCATGGCCTTCCCAGACATCTTAGAAGAAATCAATTTTTCTTTTGAATCCCAATCATCTCCCATAATAGCAGACATCTTGGATTTAAATGTGGCATCAGATTGGTTTGAAATGTAATATCCCAATAGATTATGAGCTACATTGTCCGATTCTTTAGATACTTTCGTTATTAAGTCCTTGAGAGAATACTCTTTATTATCCTCTTTTTTAGGGAGGCTACCACTTCCCTCTGGTTTATAAGAACCTGGAAAATCATTGACTGCAGATACGTATTTTACAGTCGTGTCTAACTGATAAATCCCCTCATTTATTTTTTCTTGCGTATAATAAAGATAAGGGAGTTTCAAAACACTAGCTGCATACATCTTTTCATCTTGATTGATACCAGCTTCTTTTCCAGTAGTTAGTTGCTTAACATAAATAGAAAATGAATCCTTCTGATATTTTTCCGATAACATTTCTTGGACTTTACTTATCCGATTATCTTCTTCAGAAGTTGATTCCTTATCTACCCATCCAGCCTGATCAATATGTAGAAATTCTCTTCCTTCTACAAACATGGTCTTGTCGATCGATACTTGCGAATAAGCTGATAAGGATGATTTCACTTCTTTTAAGTCATAAGGGCTATTATACAGTTTAAAATCAGATTCTAACCATACTTTTTTGATTGTAGGAGTTACCTCTGACTGATCATATAAAAATCGTTTGTCTGCAGCAATAAATTGATGATTTGATAGCTTAAATACCGGAATTCCTTGTTTATTTAAGCGCCACTCGGTTATTTGAAAACTTGTTTGGGGAGTTAATTTTCCAGATTTCACTACTAAATCTTCATTCGCATAAACAGGAACCTCTCCATAAACCATGGGAGAACTTAATTTTTCTCTAAAATAAATACCAAAGTTAGATTGTGAAAGGTAATAAATTTCTTTCGAAGTATAGACTACTTCTTTTTCTGTGCTAACGACTTTTGAAATGGTCAAAAAACTCGGTAACAACAAAATAATTAAGAATTTACGCATTCTTCCTTTCCTTTTCTTCTTGTAAACGCAATAATTGATTTTTATCAGCCAACTCTTCCAGCTTTTCTTCCGATAGACTCAAAAATTGCTCTATTACATCTAATAAATTTTCCATTTTATCACCTTGGGAGCAAGTCAGGAATCGTATAAACAGCTTCCCGATTCTTAGAATAATAATATTTTGCACGCATGTATTTAGCAGCATAATCTTCATCTTTCAACTTTGTGGCAAAAGCTGTCTCTTTCTCCTTTTCCTCACTCAAGGTTTGATACTGAGTTTGCAATTCTGATAACTGTTGACGTCTTTGGAGTAATTGATGATAGCTTTGAGCAAGATTATAAGTTGGTAAAATGAACAATAAAATCATCAAAATAAGAACCCAACCCATGAAACGATTACGTTTTTGTCGTTCTTTCATCAGATAGCGACGACGTTGGTGTTCATTTTGAATAAAAGAATTATTCAATTGTACGATATTTTTAGACATTTTCTTCTACCCGTGTTTCACTGATAATTTCATACATTCCTGCTGCATCTTCTTTTTTTGTACTATCCTTCATCTCTAGTACTTTTACAAGTAGCAACTTATTGCCAAAGCGAATTTCAACTTGGTCATTAACTTTCAAATCCGTTGAACTTTTGGCCAAGATTCCATTTACCTTGATTCTGCCTTTATCTGCTACTTCTTTTGCGACTGTACGACGCTTGATAATTCGTGATACTTTTAAATATTTGTCTAATCTCATTTTTATTACCTCAAATTATTATTGTATCATTTTTATCTACTTTATAGAAGAAAAATGTTAAAGGGAATTGCCTTCTTTCGATACTTTTATCTCTAATAAACTTTCTCCAAAAATGAGCAGACCTTCTAAAATTTCATAGTCCTTCTTATTTTGGACATCAAATACAACTTCCATTAATCCCTTATTCTCAGTTATGGCTGCTTTTAAATTCGTTGCGGATAAAGATTTAAAATAATCTTGAGCCAAAAACAATCGCTGAGTAATTTTTTCAAATTGAACTGTAATCTTATTTTCTTTTCGTTCCACACGTTGAACAAAGACCTTATCAAGATAAGACTTAACCAAACCAATCTCTAAAAGATAGGCTACCACGTCTGGGTACTCTCCAAAGCGGTCCATCAACTCTTCTTGTAATTCTTCGTAGTTGACACGGTTGTCAATTTGACGAATTTTCTTGTAAATTTCAATCTTATGTCGTTGATCAGAAATATAGGTATCAGGAAGATAGGCATCAATTTGTAAAATCAATTCGGTATTTCCTTTGGTTCTTGTGTTCCCATTACCATGTCGTTTAGCAATAGCTTCCTCCAATAACTGCGAATACAATTCAAAACCAACAGAATCAATGAAACCAGACTGGGATTTTCCTAAAAGATTTCCTGCTCCGCGAATCGAAAGATCTCGCATTGCAATCTTAAATCCAGAGCCCAATTCTGTAAATCCTTTAATCGCTTCTAATCTCTTCTCGGAGACTTCACTGATTGATTTTTCTGGACGATACATGAGATAGGCATAAGCAATACGATTACTACGACCGACTCTTCCTCTTAACTGATACAAGGTTGACAAGCCCATATGATCCGCATTTTCAATAAATAAAGTATTGGCATTTGGAATGTCCACTCCTGTCTCAATAATGGTAGTTGTCACCAAAATATCATACTGACCTTCAATGAAATCCAGTAGAGTATTTTCTAACTGAATCTCACTCATTTGCCCATGAACATACCCAATCGAAGCCTCTGGAATCAACTCCTGTAATTCGGAAACCTTCTGGTCAATCGTGTCAACTTTATTGTAAAGATAGTAAACTTGACCTCCACGCTCCATTTCACGCAAGACAGCATCACGAATAACACTATCATTCTTTTCTAAAACATAGGTTTGCACTGGATAACGATTAGTCGGCGGAGTTTCAATAACAGACAAATCTCTGATTCCCAACATAGACATGTGAAGGGTACGAGGAATTGGCGTTGCTGTCAAGGTCAGGACATCTACTTGTTTTTTCAGTTCTTTCAAGGTTTCCTTATGCTTGACACCAAATCGCTGTTCCTCATCAATAATCATCAAGCCCAAATCAGCAAACACAACATCTTTTGACAAAACACGATGGGTTCCAATCAAAATATCAACTTGACCGTTTTTCAATTTTTCAAGTGTTTCAGTCTGCTCTTTTTTACTTCTAAAGCGACTCAATACATCAATATTAACTGCAAAATTTTGGAATCGTTCCTTAAAATTCGTATAGTGCTGTTGCGCTAAAACCGTCGTCGGAACTAAGACGACAACCTGTTTGTGATCATTGACTGCCTTAAAGGCTGCACGCATAGCAACTTCAGTCTTTCCAAAACCAACATCCCCAACTAAAAGTCGATCCATTGGCTGAGAAGCCTGCATATCTCTCTTGATTTCCTCAACACTACGAAGTTGATCATCCGTTTCAACATAAGGGAAGGCATCATCAAAAGCATGTTGATCCTCATCATCAGCTGAGAAAGCAAAACCCTTCAACTGGCTGCGCTCAGAATAAAGTTTGATTAAATCGTCAGCTATATCCTCTACCTGGTTCTTAACTTTTTGCTTGGCTTTTTTGAAATGACCGTCATTTAATTTATTGAGTTTAGGTGCTTTACCGTCACTTGAAACGTATTTGGAAAGTAGATGAATCTGTTCCACTGGGATAGAGATTTGATCCCCGTTTTGGTATTGAACACTGACATAATCGCGGTGTATCCCTTTGATTTCAATGGTTTCAATTCCTAAATATTGACCAATCCCATGGATATGATGGACAACGTAGTCCCCTTTTTCAAGTTCATTGTAATCTTTTAATCTCTCTGCGTTTGAAACATGTTGTCTTCGAAAACGACGTTTCAATTTCTTTTGAAAAATCTCATGTTCAGTTATCAATAGAATCTTTTCATCTACAAAGTGAAAACCATGTCTGAGATTTCCCTCAATTAAGTTTACAGATTCTTTACAAATACTTGACTTATCTCTGGAATCCAATTTAATCTGATATTCCTCTAAAACATCTTCCAATGTTTTACTTCCCATTGAATTACTAGACTGCAGGATAATAGTGTAATTCATTTTTTTGTATCGCTCAATTTCTTCTTTTAGAAAAGAAAATTGATTGAAAAACTCTTGAATGGGATATTGATTAAATTGATAAATTTGGTCAAACTTGAGATTTCCTAACCCCTTTTGCAGATTAGAGAAAAAGGTAACCGAACTCTGTTTTTTATAGATTTGCTCTGTATCAGCAAAATACTGCATCTCAGAAAATGCTTTACTGCTCTGTAATTCTTCTGTAAAGTATTGTGCTAACTCCCTTTCAAAGACTTCATACTGATTCATCAATTTCTGATAATCATCAAAGAATACTGGGGTATCTTTTTCAATATAGTCAAAAACAGTCCATGTCTTGTCATAACACAAAGATAAAAATTTCCGTGAATCAGAATGAATTTGTTTTTGGTGAAAACTTGAAAGAATTTCTTCTAAGTATGATTTTAAAATAGGTGATAACGTTTTTGAAATTTGTTTTTCTAAATCTGACTGTCCTCGTTGATAATCCTTTTCTCTCAAAAGCATATCACTAGCTGGAAAGATAGTGAGTTCTGTCTGATTTTCTTTCGATAATTGTGTTTCGACTTCAAATGACCTAATACCATCGACTTCATCACCAAAAAACTCAATTCGGTAAGGTTCTAACTGGGATATTTCAAAAATATCTAAAATATCTCCTCGCAGACTAAATTCGCCTTGAGTTTGTACTTGTGTAACTTTTCGATAGCCTATCTCTTTTAACTGATGGATAAGTGCGTGTTGGTCATATTCTTCACCAACTGTTATTTTTACAATACTATCTTTGAATATATTAGGAGACGGTAAAATCAATCGACTTGCTGCGATATTACAAACTAAAATCCCTTTCTTAGATGAATCAGTCAAAAAACGCAAAGCTTCAACCCGTGAAATGATTTTTTCTTGTGAAGACATCAAAAACTCGACCATAGGGGAGTCATCTACCAAAAATGGATAGACAAGTTCCTCACCCAAGATAGATAGAAGATCACTAACAATTCCTTCTGCTTCTCCATAAGTTGACGTCAATAACACAATCTTATCTTCTTTTTCTATACTACTTGCAATTGCAAGAGCCTTAGTAGACGTTGATAAACCTAGTATTAGTTGTCTTTTCTTATCTGTTAAATTTTGATGCCATTTTTTTATCTGATCATTTTCTGAGAATAAATCTAATAAGGTCACCATTTATCCGTTATACCTCTGCATCGTTTTTTCAAAGTTTTTCTCTTGTAAATAGTAGTTTACAGAATCATCAACTTTGTCAATAGACTGTAAAATACCAATATAATCATCCTTGTCAAACTTACTCAAAACATGGTTAACAACTGACATTCCATTTTTAGGTCTTCCGATTCCAATCTTAACACGATTAAAGGTCTGAGTCCCTATATGTTGAATAATAGACTTGATACCATTATGACCACCTGCGGATCCCTTTGCTCTTAAACGAATCTTTCCAACTTCCATGTCAAGATCATCGTAAATGATGAGTAAATCTTCAATATCCAAACCATAATAAGTCAATAAAGCATGAACCGCTCTTCCACTTTCATTCATAAATGTCGTTGGTTTGACAAGATAAATTTTTTCTCCATTTAGGAAAAAGGATGCTAGGTCAGCTTGAAATATCTTATCGTGTGTAAAAGTGACATTCTGTTTCTTCGCTAGTTGGTCAATCAACATAAAGCCAACATTGTGTTTTGTTTCAAAATATTTATCTCCTGGATTTCCCAAGCCTACAAGTAATTTGGTCATTTATTTTTCCTTTCAAAAGCCAAAAGGGTTGGAATTTTTTTCCAACCTAATTGACACTATTTATTAAATTTTTAGACATTAAAGCGGAATTCCATGATATCGCCGTCTTGAACGATATATTCTTTACCTTCTTCACGCAAACGTCCAGCTTCTTTTACGGCCTTTTCAGATCCGTATTTCACTAGATCCTCATATGACATGGTTACTGCACGGATAAAGCCTTTTTCAAAGTCTGAGTGGATAATACCAGCTGCTTGTGGAGCCTTCATACCACGTTTGAAGGTCCAAGCGCGAACTTCTTTTTCACCAGCTGTAAAGTAAGTTCCCAGTCCAAGCAAGTGGTAAGCTGCACGAGTCAACTTATCAACGCCTGATTCTGTCAACCCAAGAGCTTCAAGAAACTCTTGCTTGTCTTCTTCGTCTAACTCAGAAATTTCTTCCTCAGCACGCGCAGAAATAACGACTACTTCAGCATTTTCTGTCGCTGCGAATTCACGAATTTGTTTAACATAGTCGATAGAGTCAGGTTCTGAAACCACATCCTCGTCCACATTAGCAACATAGAGCACTGGTTTAGTCGTTAACAGGAAGAGACCTTTGACAACCTTTTGTTCCTCATCTGTAAATTCAATAGTTCGAGCTGATTTTCCATCTTCGAGGACTGGTTTAATCTTTTGAAGAACATTAAACTCAGCTACTGATTCTTTATCTTTTTGCGTACGTGCCATCTTTTCTACACGCGCATAACGCTTATTAACTGATTCTAAGTCAGCAAGAATCAACTCCAGGTTAATAGTATCAATATCTGCAAGTGGATCCACAAAGGCATCTTCACGTCCTTGCTCGCGCATGACATTTTCATCATCAAAAGCACGAACTACATGAACAATCGCATCTACTTCACGGATATTAGCCAAGAATTTATTCCCTAGCCCTTCTCCTTTTGAAGCTCCTTTTACAATTCCTGCGATATCTGTAAATTCAAATGTTGTTGGAACTGTCTTTTTAGGAGTGATCATTTCAGTTAGTTTTTGTAGGCGTTCATCTGGAACTTCTACCATTCCAACGTTTGGATCAATCGTCGCAAATGGATAGTTTGCTGCCTCTGCTCCTGCTTTTGTAATTGCATTAAATAGTGTTGATTTACCAACGTTTGGCAAACCAACGATACCTGCTGTTAAAGCCATATTTTCTCATTCTCCGTTTTCATTTCAATCCCTAATATTATAACACAAAAAGGGAAAACTTGCTAACCCTCTAACTAAGGGTTTTCAGTCAATAATTTTATTCATTTTTCGATCAAAATCATAGCGTCCCATCATGACAACATGGTCACAATTGCTACATTTGATTTTGATATCTGCTCCTACACGTGTAATTTCCCAATGATTAGCTTTTTTTCCTGTTGACTTGATTGTGCAAGCATGTGGTTTTTTCATTTCAACAAAATTTCCAACTTGATACATACTACTCTCCTTTTCTTTTTCGATTATATCATAAAAGAGGCGAGCCAGGCTCAACCTCTTTCACTTAATTTGTACGAACTGGTGTAATGAGCTGCATGAAGTCCTCATCAGTGTCCGCTGGCACAAGAGTAAATGGACGAACAGCTGAGATAAAACTAATGGTCACTTTTTCGCTATTTAAAGCTTTAAGAGAATCAATCAAGTAAGTTGGGTTGAAACTAATGGTCAAATCTTCACCAGTAACCTGATCAGTATCGATTTCTTCGTTTACTTTACCAACTTCTGGCGAGTTAACATGAGCGCTAACAACCCCATCTTTTATTTCAAGTTTCACAGTACCATTTTGAGTCGCACTTGATAAAAGGCGAGCACGTTCCATTGACTGGCGTAAATTTACAACATCAAAAGTAATTGTAGTGTTAAAGTCTATTGGAATCAAACGATCTGTGTCAGGATAGTTTCCTTCTAGGAGACGAGTATAGAAGCTAATATTTTCGCTTCTAAAGAGGATTTGGTTATTGGCAAAGAAAATCTCTACAGTTTCAATATCATCTGTAAATACTGCTGAAAATTCGCGTAGAGAACGGCTCGGAATTACAACATCAAAATCATCACTATTTTTCTCAAGCGTTAATTTTTTCTGGCTTAGACGATGAGAGTCTGTAGCTACTGTTTTTAGCTCCTTGTGTTGGCTCAATACAAAATGAACACCTGTTAAAATTGGACGACTCTCTTGTGTACTTGCCGCAAAAGCTGTTTCATTGATAATTTTCTTGAGTAATTTTGTTTCAAGAACCAAAGGAGTGCTTGCTGAAATTTCTTGAATTCGTGGATATTGTTCGCTATCTTTTCCTTTTAGGGTAATTTCTGATTTGCCACTGGTTAAAACAATTTGATTTTGTTCAATTTCTTTAAAATCAAGAGTCACATCAGGTAGACTAGATACCACATTGATGAAGAAAGAAGCTTCAAGAAGGATTGAACCTAGAGAAGTAATTAACAAACCAGCATCTTCATTTTTTTGAGAAATAAAATTTTCAATTGAAATTTGACCATTTGAACCAATTAAAGTAACCCCTTCATTGGTTACGTCAATTTTGACAGTTGATAAAATAGGAATAGCATTTTTAGAACTAATAGCTCTTTTGGTTGTATTTAAGGCTTGTAGAAATAAATTTTTATTAATTGAAAAATGAATCATGGATTCTCCTTTATTTATTTTTAGTATTAGAAGGATAATAGTAATAATAGAGTCTGTGAAATCTGTGGAAAACAGACTTGAAATAAGTCATATCAAGTTTTTTGGCTTGTTTAAAAAATGTGGATAAAAAAGATAAAAAAACGAAAGTTATCCACAAGTTATTTTATTTTCTTTTTGATTGATTCAATTTCTAAACGTAAATTATCGTCTTCATCAATCAAAGATTTAATTTTTGCATGGGCATGAATGACTGTTGTATGATCTTTTCCTCCAAACTCCTTCCCAATTTTTGGAAGACTATTATCTGTTAATTCTCTAGATAAATACATGGCTACTTGACGGGCTAACACAATATTTTGAAGGCGTCTGCTTCCCTTCATTTCTTTGACACTAACACCATAGAAGTTCCCTACTTCAGTTTGGATTTTATCAATTGGAATGACGAGGATTTGGCTAACATCTTGTTTTCGAGCTCTAATAGCTTCTGCAGCGATATCGATACTGATATCCTTAATCTTCTTCACTCTGGCGATTAAAGTGATGTCGTTGATGGCTCCTTCAAGTTCTCGAACGTTTGAATCAAATTGGCCAGCTAGGTATTCTAGGGTATCACTTTGGAAATTGTAGTCCAAATGTTCTGTTTTGCTTTGTAAAATGGCAATACGTGTCTCAAAGTCAGGTGGTGTGATGTTTTGCGTCAACCCCCAGCTAAAGCGCGTGACAAGTCTTTCTTCAAGGCCCTCTAAGTGTTTAGGACTACGATCACTAGTCAGAACGATTTGTTTTTGATTGCTATGAAGAACGTTGAAAGTATTGAAGAATTCTTCTTGAGTTGCAACTTTTTTTCCACTCAGCGATTGGATATCATCAATTAACAAGAGATCAAGGCTACGGTAAGTTTTTTTGAATTTTTCCATTTCACCTAGTCTCAGGTGTTCAAGAAAGTCGTTGATAAAGCTTTCAGCAGGGATGTACTTCACACGCGCATCAGGAATATTTCTCAAAATCTCATTCCCAATTGCATTGAGTAAGTGAGTCTTACCAAGCCCAGGTCCTCCATAGATAAAAAGAGGATTATAGGTTAAGGCCAAATCTTCAGAGACAGCCAAAGCGGCTGATACTGCCCAAACATTCCCATCCCCTTGAATAAAATTATCAAAGGTATATTTTTCTTTTAATCCAGTATCCGAATAAGGAATAGATGCTAACTTTGGACTATAGTCATAAAGAGTTGAATTTGGAGCTTCTTCAACTTGTGAGACGGTAGTATATTGAGGTTTGATGAAAATATAGTGGGGAGTTATCTCAGCATCATAAATTTCAAATCCAGCAACTACAATAATATCTTTTAGTTGTTTTTCCCAGACCATTTCCATTTCAGATCGTGGTAAAAATATAGTGGCAACATTTTCCTCTACCTTGATGAGTTCAGCTTGAATAGCATAGAAATCATACATGGATCGAGTCAGTCTTTCTTGAGCAAATTCTAATATACGATTCCAAAATTGTTTTTCTTTCAA